>NZ_JBNPEF010000011.1:0-33572 GCF_051117495.1 Marivirga sp.
TACAAACGAGGACGAAAGGAGGAGGTATCACAAAGAAATGACTTGGATAATCAATTTTCCTTGTGTCTGATTAATTAAAATCGTTTTCTCATTATTATTTTTTTGGACTACTTTAAAAAGACCTTTATCTGATAGGCTGTAATTTTCATAAATAAAACCTCCTAATAAATTTTCTATAGGTAATTTCTCATACCCTTTTTCTTTGGCCTCATTCGTTAAATTGGCAAGTGCCTTGTCATCTAGTTTGAGTATCAACTCTACATAATAATCACCACTGATAGGATAATCATCTTCCTGAAAATGTATCAATTCAACATTCCGAGGCACTGATAAATCACATGTAGCTTTTAAAAACTGCATATATCGTGGTAATGAAAAGTGTGTTAGGTAAAAGTATAAACTAACTATGACTACTACTATGAGGATAATCCATATAATTTTTTTCATCCTTTTTTATTCCATAATCTATTGTACAAGATTTTACACTGTTAATTTGGCCAATTACTTTCTTTCACCAAATTCAAGTTAGCCAGATGATTAAGAATAAGCCAACGAAGCTTAATTGAAATAAAGGACAATGAAATGATATTTTTCACCTTTTCTTTTTATCAAAATTGAATCTGATTTTTCATTTTTAAATATTGAGTCATTTACTTTTACAAAATCAGGAAAGATAACTTCATCTAAAGAAAAATTTCTAGCATTTGGGATTTCAATTTTAGTTCCATCATAAGTATCAATAAAAGTTAATCCTTGGTAACTTGAAAATTTTTCCACTTTTATTTTTAATGTGTCTTCTTTTCCTAACCTTTTATAATCTGATTTGTAGTTTTGCACAAAGAAAGTGAGCAATACAGTTCCTCCGATTAATCCGATTATGATGGTATAGGCTAATTTTTTAATTTCTTTAGTATTATGAAAATCAATCATTTACCTGTCTTATAATTGTTGTATTTCCTGTCTCTCTAGTCCTCGTTTGTAACGAGGATTCCTAATCTATGAGTTTTTAACTCAAAAAGCTAATCTGTACTAAGCCTGTCCTTCCAGAATAGTCTCTTGCTGAACTATATACATATTCTTCTGCATGATCTACAATTAAAGCTTTCACTGGATTCTGATGAATATATTCAACTCTCCCCTCTATCATTTTGCTTGTTAATTCTATAGCATGATTATCGTCTTTCCAAAACTTGTACTTCTTGATTCTTTGTAATTTTGAGCCCGCAAACTTAAACTGTTGCAGCATCCATTCTCTTCTGCTTTCCGCTTCGGATTCTATCATCTTTAGGATCCGCTTGGCAGTGAATTTCTTGAAATCTCTAATAATATCAGATAATCGAAATCCTTCAGTAGCAGATACTATTAAATGGATGTGATTACTCATTAAACACCAAGCATAAACTTTTAATCCTTTCTGTTGAATACAGTAATTCAATGAATTTACTACTTCAATTTTATAAGTTTTTCTGGTAAATACATCTATCCAATTTACCACTGTGAATGTTACAAAATACAAAGCATTTTGATCGGCTATTTTATATCGGTCGCCAGACATAGTTTTGGTTGATTAACTGCACTTTAGTTTCTCCTACAAAGAAATGGTTTTTTTGAAAATTAGCAACTGAGTTTAGATAAATGATGACTTGTAAGCATTGAAAATGCTTGGTTTAAGCATCCTCGTTGCAAGACGAGCTGGGGGCTCTGAATTTAAGGAAAGGTCTCAAGAAATAAGCTCTTTTGTGGTTTTAGCATTACAAATGCTTGATTTTAGTCATCCTCGTTGCAAACGAGGACGAGGTGGGGATCGTGATCTGCAGCATTCCGCTTTCGAAGGTCAGGTGGTCGGGGTTGGTGGTGTCTAATTTTGCTTTAGTAGTACTCATTTGACAACTTTTTTTCGTAATAGCATATTTGTTATCAAACTTAGCATATAAGTTCTATTATGCCAAAACTTTTATGTTAATATTTTACACCGATCAAACATAAACACTCTCTTTTAATTGATTTATACATACATATAAGCTAATTTTATCCTTAATTATAGTCTATCATATGGGATTTGCAGAGAACTTAAAAAAGTACAGAACCGCTAAAGGGA
This sequence comes from Marivirga sp., assembly GCF_051117495.1. Taxonomy (NCBI): domain Bacteria; kingdom Pseudomonadati; phylum Bacteroidota; class Cytophagia; order Cytophagales; family Marivirgaceae; genus Marivirga; species Marivirga sp. The sequence goes on from NZ_JBNPEF010000011.1 coordinate 2,099, forward strand.
TTTCACAGGATGAACTCTCCAAAAAAATTGGGAACCATGCCGTGCAGTTCTCTCGTTATGAGAGGGGGCTTTCCACTCCTTCTATTGATGTGGTACAGAAAATTTCGGAGGTGTTAGATATTTCCATCGATGAGCTGGTATTTGGCGATAAAGACCAGAAGCTCGAACAGACTATCAAGGACGGGGAGCTGATCGGCTTGTTCCAAAAAGTTGAACTGCTCACCGACAAGCAAAGGGACACCGTTAAGGAACTCCTCAACGCTTTTATATTTCAAAAAGACCTGCAACAAAAATTAACACAGTAAACCAAATATTATGAGCATAATAACCGTAAATGGATCTATCCAAGTAAAAGACAGTAATAACAGCACACACACTATTCAGGGAAGTGATTTTGATTTAGACCATGTATCGACTGACAATGATAGACCAATGGGGCCTGGGTTAATATATGAGGCTACTATTGAAAATGAGGACATTGAGGTTACTCTTATGGTGTCAGAATACCCTGCTGGTGGTTACGAGACCCACGATGTAACTGTACATGAAGGAACCCTTGTTAGCAACAACTTAAAAGTATCTGTTCAAAGCGAGTAACTTTATTTTTAAAGTTACTAAAGTGATTTATCTGGCTATCTTCAAAATCAAAAAGTAATCTTATAAACCTCATTAATTCTTATTGTTATGATGCATGATTTATCCCAATCAATTCTTAATCATATTGTTGATTACCTGTACATAGGTTTTGCATATCCTATACTTTGGATTTCTCAGCTATACATGACTACAGCTACCTTTATATTCTTAAAGCTACCCTTGATATTACTTGGTATATTTTTAACTATAGTTCTTACCCAGACTAAAAGCCCTTTTTACTGGAAAAAAATCAAGAAAAACCCGTTCAAAGCCATCGAAACTGCATCTGAACACCCCGTATTTAAGTTCTTTGGCAAGCTTTACACCAATTCAATTGCCTTGATGTTTCTCCTTCTTGCCATGTTACAAGGAATGTGGCTTTTAAATTCTGGGCAGCACGAACACATAAGAACTGCGATTCTAGAGCAACCAGACCTAGTATTTAAAGCATTTTCAACTTTCTTGATCCTTTCGCTCATTGCTGTAAGCCTAAAGGTTTATTTCTATGTTATACTAGGCTTTTGTAAATCCTTCGGGGATTTTAAGCTTAAAATGACATTTCAATAAAAACCCCAAGCCCCTTTAAAAGCTTGGGGTTTTAATGTTTTGGATATGGACACAAGCGGAACGCTTGAAACAGCCCTGTTTTCCCAATTTATTCGAATACTGCCCTATCCTCTTCAACTAATCTATTCTTCCTTCCTTTAAAGTGATCTAACAACCTTTCCTCAACCTCTTCTGCTTCCCATACAGAAGCACGTTCAAGACCTTTACAATCTCCTTTTTCTGCTTGTTTTGATTCACCTGTATTCGGATTATACAACTCAAATTTATCTGGATTTAACTGATCCTGAATAAACTGGAGTGGCTGTTGTTTCAATGTATCTCTTATAGGTAATTTACCAACTTTAAGCCAAAGCCCTTCTGTAATGACATCATTATAAACGCTTAATATAAATAGAATAGGAACGTCATTTAATTTTTCAATATTATCAATAGGCGATGAGGATTTAATATCAAAAAATGCGTAGCCTGCATTTGGTAATATTTGGGCATAACAATAAAAATTACTCTCAATTTTTATTTCTACTATATCTCCTATCGTTATCTTTTGTTTTTTCATATTAATTCCCGAATTCATCTTTTGCAGCTTCTCGATACTGTTTCCCTTTAGAGTTTTTAGGGCTTATACCATTTATTTTATTACCTGAAGTGCCCCCTTGAGATTTTGCTCCTCCATTTTTTTCTATAAGTTGTTGCTCCCTGCCTCTAATAGCAGACTTATTTGTTGACGATTTATCAAGTTTAGCTCTTCCAAACCCTTCATTTTTCATATGATGAGATTTATCCCTATTAGCAACGTTTTCTCTTGGTGTTTTTGTTCCACTAGTACGTCCAGTATAAACTTCACCTGTTTTTGAATTCGTTTTAGTGTAGGTTTGATATGTCTTGGAAGAACTTCCTTTACCTTTCTTAGGTATAATTAGTGACACTGCTGCATCCACATAATCCAAAGATGTAATTTCCCCTCCATCTACCTGTTCGCCATTAACAACAGTAGCTGCTTCATCAATCGGAGTAAAGAAGAACAAAGCCTCAATAAGTGCGTCTGACGCTGCTTCATAATCATCAGGATTACCTCCTTTATTGAAAATAGCTCCCTCTGGTGTATCTTGCCTAATATTATCGCTAGCTGGCACGATCGTTCCCGTGGCAGGGTCTCTATATGCTTTTTCCATCCCTTCTAATTCAACATGTGCGACTACTTGATTCTCACTAAAAGCATATGGCGAGTTGTAGTAATAATCCTCTGCCAGAGGGTCAACATTAAAGAACCTTCCTAGTTCTGGTTGGTGGTTTCTCCATTTGAACTGCACCCAGCCTGTTTCCTCGTCATACTCCTGATCTTGGAAAGTGTTCATTTTGTTCTTCTTGGAAAACTCCCTTTTGTACGAGTTAAAGGTTAGGCCAAAGGGATAGTAATCATCCGCCTGCAAGACCATATTTTAGCTCTTTCATACTTAAAATCCAAATTCACCAAATATCAGCCCAAAATATAACAACATTAGTTTTTTCATTGATAGCTATCCCCTTAGAATAACCGTGCTCCCAACCCTTTGGCGTATAAAGCCCATTAGGGAGTTTTGTGGAATCCATATGTATACCTGATTTTGCATCTAAAAGGAATAGTTTATATCCATCTAATTGTGTTGGATTTTTGGTCGTTTCAGACCAATCACTTAAATAAAAATTAGGTACAGGATACTTATTATCATGGCATGGTCTATAATTATAATTTATTTTCTTCGGCATTCTTTTAGTCTTCACAATTTTATACCAATTAGTTTTAGTTAAATGTTTGTCTATGACTAAAAGACATGAATCATCGGTTCTATATTTTGCAATTGCTACTTCATTAAGACTATCCTTTAGTTTATTTAATCTGGTCTCATCTATATAGAACTTTAGCCAAACATGAGGATGTGAATTTCTTACATTTGGACTCACTACATCTTGTGAATATTCAATTGGAACTTTTTTTGGAAAATGTGAAATAAAATCTCTATCGAAATATTCAATCTCCTTATTAAATACCAATTCTTTTTCTCCAAATGAGCATGATTGAAAAAAAACAACTAAAAGCAATAGTTTAATTATATTCATTTCTTCTTATTTATTAACCGTAACATCCATGGTACAATTTGACCTTGGTACAACTCAAGACCTGCTCTCTTAAAATCTGGTACTTCCTTACTAAATATATTTTTTCCTTTTCCATAAATATCATGATGTGGAATAACCTGATTATAATAAGATCTCTCCATTCTTATCATAAAACTCCTGTAGCTTTTAGTTAAAGGTTTTGTTTGTCCAAAATCTTCTGGTTTTGCATATGTTACTTTACTACTTAAAATCTCCTTATTTCCTCCTTTATCCTTGCTCCAGCCAGAAGCATCCTGTTCATATAAAGTGTAATCTAGTTCTGTAACTTCTTGATCTAATGCTTTTTGATATCCGTGCTCATTCATAAAGCTCTCACTAAATTCTTCTGTCATCATGGTTAAACCACCTAAATTTTCACTAATCTTATTATCATCAGTATCAAACATATCATCATCTCCAAAATTCTCCCAACTGTCTGAACCTGCATCTCCTCCTAGATTATAAATAAACTGAGCAATTCCTTCTCCAAATTCTTCTCTTAGATTATTGTAATCAAATTCAGACTGTCCTTTAATATTAATCATTACCCCATTAAGATTACTGGTAAACCAGTCTTCACCCGTTGGATCAACATTGATAACAGGATTATTCCCGGTCCAACTGTATGGTGACCAAGGATAATAATTCTCCAAATGTGGATCCATCTGAAAGGTTCTCCCCAAAGTGGCATCGTACATCCTTGCATGGAAGTCATAAATCCCGACCCCCATTTCAGGAACTTCTTCCTTTCCTTGGTATTTGTAATTATTTGCCTTTGAGAAGCTTCTTTGGTAGCTGTTAAAAGTTAAACCGCCAGGATAGTAATCATCCGCCTGCAAGACCGCATTGTAATGATGGTCAACCCTAAAATCATCCCAGAAGACTTCAACGGCTTGATGGCTTTCGTTGCTCAAGAATACCATCAAGTAGCCGTCCTCTTCTATTTGTATTTCCTCAAAACTAAGTTTTTGGTGAGTGCCACTGCCATCTCCTGGGTCTGCCGCACTCTCTGATAATCTTTCAAAACCTGAATTCACATAATTGAAATTCTTGTCCAGCATGATGTAGTTCAAATAGGCTTTCGGGCTTTCTTCCTCGCTCCCGTCTGCCATGGCAGCTGAAATAAAATCTGAATTCAGGTTATTTTCTATTATTGTCCCTTCACCGGTTAGCGTTCCACCACCCAACATGGTAACCAAAGCATTCACCAATGCTGCCCCGTTAATTTCATCGTTGGTAAACTGGGCATCCAAATATTTACCATATACTTCTGCACTGACTTTATCGCCCTTGCTTACGTAAAGGCTTTTCATCAGCCCCACTATGTCAGTACCCCCGCCCGTTAACCTATGGGCGTAATTCCCGCTTCTTTTTAAGGGATTACTTAAAATGTCAATGGAATCATAATTATTAAAATAAGGATTGTAATGTTTGAGTAAACCATCTACCATGACCTTTTCAAAATCGGCCGCATAGTCAACATCTCTTACGGCAAAAGTACTCCTAACATTGCCCAAATGATCCTTTAAGTGGTACTGGTACTCGTTCTTGTCCACACCGTCCACGGTTTTAGGCACTACCCTACCCTCTGCAGTCTGTATAAACTGCAAGGTATCATTTTCTAGAATTAGGGAGCCGATATAGTCTGTTGCTTTCCGCAATGTGTCGTTTTTATATACTTCTTGGCGTAGTTTCACACCAGATGCATCATAAATATAGACAATTTTATTCCCGTTTTCAAAGCTAACTTCCTCTGGTAAGTTCAAATTATTATAACTGATACTGGTGATAGCCTTATTGGCATCTAAAATCATATTGCCATTGTCATCATAGGCATAATCATTACCGGTTTTATTACCGTCAATAAATCCCGCACTGTCCGTCACTGCATCGCTCACAAAATTCAATTGGTTCCCTGTACCATCATAATCATAGGTCAGATCGTCCATTAAATTAGCTGTTGCATCCTTTCTTTGCAACTGCTTGATATTCCCGTTTCGGTCATATTCGTTTATGCGTAGTTGATATTTTTGGCCTGGGTTCTGAGAGGCGTTTTCATAAAAATCGGCCTCGGTAATTCTGTTCAATCCATCGTATCCGTATCCGTAGGAATTTTGTTGCAGTACGTTTTCTGCCTCAAGATCGTTTCTTTTGCCTCCCCATTTCACGGCCGCTATGTTGCCGTTAAGTTGAGGGTCTGCCGATGTCCCCAAACTGTCCGTATAGCCCAGTTCCATGCCGAACAAATCAGTTTTCTCATTGACATTATCGGCCCTCAGATCAGCATTATTGATGCGTGTGAGCCAACCACGGATGTTGTAGCGATAGTCCACGCTTTGGGCAAAATTATCCCCGTCCTCGTGCAAGTTTTTATTTACTAGCTCACCTAGTTCGTTGTATTGATTGGAGAGCAATAGTTGTTTTCCGCTTGTTGAAAAATAAACATCAGTGATTCGATCTCCCACATTATAAGAGGTTACATCCCCATAGAAAGCAACGTCCTCGTGCTCCAAAGGCCTGCTCCTCAGTACTTCTCCGTTTTTAATATAGTGGATTTCATCTTTTGTTTTAGCCACTTGAAGAACGTCCCCTATTTGGTAACTGCCCAAGCCGCCTTTATTGCTTCCGTTTTCGTAAACAACCAAGCTCCCATTGGCCGCGACATACAGGCAATATTCCATGTCTGTATAACCTGTACCTGCAGCATCATCATTCAACCCAAAAAGCATTCTTGAAAACATTTCGGGTCGATGCTCAATAAAACCTACTTGATCACTACCGATGGCTTTTGCCGTATGGGCACTGGTATTATGATAGCCCGCACTACCATTATGTGTCAGATCAAAATTTTCATCAATGGAATACCCGGTTACATTTTGCCACTTAACAGTTTCGCTTAAAGAGTGATATTGTTCTAAAAGACGATCTGCATGATCATAAGTAAAAGATTCTGATATTTTAATTTTTTTATCATGTAATTGATAAGTCATATCTGTCTTCAACAGATTCCCCACAAAATCATAAACGTTTGAACTGCTAATTAAATTGTCACCATTTTGCTCGCTAACATTTTTAATTAACCGATTTCTTTCATCATAATAATTAACTGAAGCCAGCATTTCGTTAGTACCCAATACGCGCGTCAGGCTTCCCGTGACCTGTCCTTTTACAAAGTCGGTCTGCTCATAAGCATTCTCCGTTCCCGAGACCGAATAATCATATTCGGCACCGTTTAGTGAAATTTCGCTTCTAAAATCATAATTATCGTAATACGTGACGGTATGGATTTCATCCAAATCAAGGTTTTTGGGTAGTGAGTTGGAGGTATAGCCGTATTTACTACCTTCCAAGGTCTCGTAGGCATCATAGTTTTGAAGCCAATCGTTACCATTTAATAAATCTCTCAAATTAGGGATGGAATTATTGATTTCCTTTTCCCCGGTCATGATCGGCCTATTTAGGGCATCGTATTTGGTAAAGCTAAACAAGTTTGATTTTGCCTGTTCTCCGTCCTGGGTCAGCACTAGCCTTTCTCGGTCATCATAAATCATCACAACAGGTTCCGCACCTGGTACTTTTTTCCACTCCATACGATCCCTGTTGTCATATTGGTACTGAAAAACAAACTGATCCAATAAATCGGAGGGGAACTGCCCGCTTGTAACCGTAAGACGGTGAGCAGCCTCAGGAGGGATAACAAAACGAAGGTTATCATAAAAATCATAAACATAATAGGTGTCAAAGTTTTCCCCGTTTGCAATATTTCTTTTCAGAATGGTCTTGTCAAAAGCATCAGTAAAAGTTACGGATTGGTTGCTGTTTTCATCTGTAACAATTGTTTTTTGAAAAAGCCCGTTACCATATTCACCATCTACTTGCAATGCATTTCCATCTACTTCAAAACGGATGACCTGATCACTATCCGAATTAATTTCGTATGCGGTAGTGACCGGGTTGGCCCCGTCTTCCTTGCCCCAATCTTCCCCGGGGGCATATTGTGCCACGGGGCGGTTCAAGGGAGAATTTTCATAGACCGTTTCGGCATAGGGCACGCTGGTATTGGCAACCTCATCGGAACTGCCCCCGGCATAGAAAGAATATTGGCTGGATTGCACATACTCATCCCCCGATCCTCTTAAGGCTGCATGATCAACCAAGCCATCATTTTTTTGTGGGACATAAGGCAAAAATTCCTTGCTCGGCCTGCCCAGTTCATCATATTCAATAGGTGCCACCAAATCCATTTTATTTGGGGAAGCCTGCGTCATGACGGTTTGGAACTTTCTGCCCAGTCCGTCAAAATATACAATCTGCTCATTAACCTCGCCTATTTCCCGCATTCCCTGCCTCTCTGAAGCCTTCACCTTATAATTTATGGTCTGCACAAAGTTCTCGTTTTGTAAGGAGGCATTATTGATGATGTTTTTAGGGCTGACCATCATGCTATTGTTATTGTCAGCCGTAATATTCACTTTATATTCACCTACGCTCCCCGCCTCATATATATTTGAAGTAGCACCAGAAATCGCTTGGTCATTCCTGTACCATTGATAGGATGCAAACCCGGCAGGCACTGAAAGGGTACGGCTCTCGCCCCAAACAATTTCATTGTTTCCGTTAACCGTAATGTCAGGATTATCTTCCACTATTATGGTCTTGGAATCAGTTCCTGGGCAGCCTTCAGTATTAATGTAATTATAAAATACCGTATAGCTTCCAGTACCACTTTGGGACAAGTCGAAATAATCATTGTTCACATAACTGCCACTATAGTTTCCCCCTTGCGGTGATTCTCCCGTCCCACTTAAATTGACAGAGTTTTCGAATTCGTAATAGGTTAAAGTTGATCCCGCATCGACATTGGGCTCAGGGTTTATCACCGCATTGATGGCCACTCTTGAGCTTTCACAGCCTGTCAATGTACTGTAAGAACTGATATAATAAGTCTGGTCGGCAGATAAATCGGGCGCATATTCCAGCGTTTGGGTAAAATGACTACCTCCAGAAGAATTGTTGTACCATCTAATGGTATTGCCGCCACTCCCGACCGAAGGATTTAAATTTATAACACCTGGGCCACATCTTCCATAAGAGCTGGTGGTCGGTGTTGAAACTTGGTTGAACACATTTACCGTCACCACATTTGAATATTTGTATTGGCCACATGAATAAACCCTGCGTCTGAACTCAGTATCATCATTTAAATTACCTGGGCTAAGTGAGGTACTAGTTTCCCCGCTGATATTGGCCCAACTGCCACCTGGACTCCTTCTCTGCCACTGATAAGTGTAACTCCCATTTCCTCCCGAAGCCGAGGACGAATTTCCTAAGGTCCCTGCAGAAGTGTTGTAACAAATGGATTTACTCCCATTAATAGAACCTGCAGAAAGATCAGGTCGGACTGTGACCCTTATCACATTACTATATTTTGTTTGCCCGCAAGAATAAACCCTTCTTCTAAAATCAGTTGTTTCGTTTAAACTTGATGGATTATAAGTAGTGGCTGTTTCACCGCTGATATTGGATCAACTACCGCTAGGACTTTTACTTTGCCACTGATAACTATAGCCTCCCAAGCCGTTTGAAGCCGAACTGCTACTTCCTAAAGCATCAGGGTTCTCTCCATAGCAGATGGTTTGCGAATTAGTGATACTTCCAGGGGCTAAAGCGGATTTAACAGTTATCCTAACCGTATTGGAATATTGGGTCTGCCCACAGGAAACCACCATTCTCCTATAATCTCTGGTTGCTGTAAGGCTAGTTGGATTATAGGTGGAAGAGGTTGCACCACTAATATTTGACCAACTGCCACTTGGGCTCTTAATTTGCCATTGATAATTATAACCCCCTAATCCATTTGAGGGAGAATTACTATTACCTAAAGTTGATGGATTACCTCCATAACATACAGTTTGTGCTCCATTTATACTACCAGAGTTCAAAGGAGGTTTTACTGTCACCCTTATGGTATTGGAATATTTGGTCTGACCACAAGAAATTACCCTTCTTCTATAGTCTCTAGTGGCCGTTAGGCTCGGGGGATTGTAAGTGGTTGAAGTGGCACCGCTAATATTGCTGAAGTTACTACCCCCATCAGTGCTGATCTGCCATTGATAGGAATAACCCCCCAGACCATTTAAGGCCGAGCTGCTGTTGCCAAGAGTCGATGGATTTCCCCCGTAACAAACCGTTTGGGCATTATTAATGCTTCCCGGGGATAACTGTGGCAAAACCGTTACCCTGATGGTATTGGTGTATTTTGTTTGTCCACAAGATATTACCCTTCTTCTATAATCTCTGGTGGCAGTAAGTGTAGGCGGATTATAAGTAGTGGACGTAGCTCCGCTGATATTTGACCAGCTTCCACTCGGGCTTTTGATTTGCCATTGGTAGGTATATCCCCCTAGGCCATTAGAAGCGGAACTACTGTTCCCCAAAGTGGAAGGATTCCCACCATAACAAACTGTTTGGGCATTGTTAATTCCTCCCGGCGATAATGGCGACTTAACAGTTACTCTTATAGTATTGGTATATTTCGTTTGACCACAGGAAATCACCCTTCTCCTATAATCATGCGTGGTCGTCAGAGTAGGCGGATTGTAACTGGTAGAATTGGCACCGCTAATATTTTGCCAATTACTGCCTGCCGGTCTTTTCTCCCATTGATAACTATAGCCCCCTATGCCATTTGATGCAGAACTGCTGCTGCCGAGCGTTGAAGGATTGCCGTTATAACAGATGGTCTGTGCGTTAGTAATGCCTCCTGGATTAAGGGCGGGCTTTACAGAAACACTCACGACATTAGAATATTGTGTACCACAAGAGTTGGAAATTTTAAACCTGAAATCCGTATCAGTTGTTAAATTGGGAACTGTTATTGAGGTACCAGGTGCGGAAATATCCTGCCAAAAGCTTCCTGTTCTTTTCTGAAAATTGCCACTGCCATTGGGCCCTAACCTTTGAAGACCAACTGAAATGGAGGCACTTTGTCCATAGCAAATGGTGGAATTAGAGTTGAGGTTTACAATACCTGGATATGGTTTATTTAAGTAAATAGTTTCAGTTTCACTAGAAGATAAACTGCGACCTTCAATATAAATGACCTTCAACTCGTCCGCAGTTTCTGTAGAGGGTATTGTAACATTTACAGAAAGGCCACTTCCAATGTTGCTATTATTTAAAGACCATGTATAACTTCCCATTCCAATTCCTCCAGTGCCGCCACTTGCGCCTGACACTGAATAAACATAGGTATTACCTTGGCAAACTTGTTGAGGGCCACTGATTGTCAATTGACCAACAGCCACAACGCTAAATAGCAAAATAAAAAATAAGGTGAATAAAGCTCTCATCATTAATTTTGGTTATAGTCTTTATAATTATATAGTATCTTCGACAACATATTTTGATCATCATCCTTTGTGCGGATTAACCGTCCCAAATCATCATATTCATAATATGTAGTATTGCCGTTGCTATCTGTCTGGCTGGATATGCCTTTTCCATCTTCGATAGTGAAGTAAGTAATCTCTGCTTCGGCCGGATAAATGACAAGATCATCCAACTGTACGCTACTAGGTATGTTTACTTGGATTGTTTTTAATGAACTTAATTCAATAGTAGTTTGGTAATAATCCCATTTATCACCATTTATAGCAATAGGAATAGTGGTTGGGGCAAATTCGATCGACACATCAGAACTAGAATTTTGATCTTTTGCCTTGAAACCTAAAATGTAATTTCCGATTGGAACGTCTTCAATGGAAACGGAAGTTGACCCGTTCATGGATTTTTTGCCTGTTGCACCTAAAGAATAATTTCCATCATTTTCAAAATTGAAAACCTTAAAAAACTCATTTTCACCTGTGGTAATGAGCTGTGCTTCAGGATATATCCCACCGGCATCCCATTGAAATAGTTTTTTTGTGTTGCCCTGTTGTTTGAAATGCTGTTTGACTATATTTCCACTTCCGTTAAAATTTGCAAAATATGTATTATAAATTGATCCAAATATTTCAGATAAACTATCCGACAAATTAGCAGCTCCAGCGAAATTGACTGAATTGTTCGTTCTATCCCATGCAAAAGATGATTGCAATTGATTATTTGAATAATAAAACTTTTTATATGACTTTTTGTAGGGTAATTTTTGGTCTATTGGGTCTTCAATCAAACTTTGATCACCATATCTAAAAGAAGCCATTGAAGTCAATCGCCCACTATAATTAGAGTCCCATGTATAGAATTTTTCTTCAATAGTATTGTTTTCCTTTATATTTACTACCCGCCTAGGTTTTACAATTTCCTCATCATATTCATAATATGTTTTGGTGATGATTTCTCTATTAAGGGTATCTCGTTGGATAGAAACAGTACTATCCATAAAGCTGTATCTCGGTAAATATTTTGTAGTAGCATAAATAATTGGTTGTTGCCTGTAACAGAATGTACGCTTTTTACGAAAGGTATTTACTATATATAAAAAGTCTTCATATTCGCGAGAGGAATAATAATGATGCTTTTCATACAATGAAACGCCATTATTATTTACAATATGCTCATCTGTCAGCTTGCCATTTAAGTGACCTAAATACTCGGGATCAATATAAGGATGATTAATTGGGTTAAACGGACGATCTGCTATAAACTGTTTTGAGGTTTTGCCCATAGGTAATTCTTCTGGAGTGCTTAAATTTGGAATCCCAGAAGTCCCTATTCCACCTTCCACAATTATATCCACATTAGTATAGCCAACATGGCTTCCCATAAAAGTTAGATTATTGCTACTATAGGCATTTAGATTTATATATCTTTCAATTAATGCCTCATCCTGATAACATAGTAATAAACCTGGATTATCAGGGTCATCTCTGAGCTCACCTGGAACATATTCAGATAGGTATCCGCCAAAATACGGCTCAATAAATAGAACACCACTACTTTTTTCTGAATCTTGCCTATCAGTATATTTAAAGGTCTTAATCAATTTAGGGTCGCTAGCAATTTCATCATATGATTCGATATTGGCAACTCTCAATCCGCCTACTATCTTATTTTGAGGATTAGGCAATTCATATTCCAAACTGATAAAAATTTCATTTATATCCCCTTCCCCATCATTAACAGCATATAATTTGTAGTCCCCGGCCACTAACTTCACTCTATTGGAAAATTGAAATGAAGATCCTGCATTCTGAGGAGAATATTTCAAATAATTTCCATTGTTATCCTTTTTATATATATCGGAAAAAGCGTTCATCCCTATTCCATCTTGCGATTCCAGACTGCTTCTTATTGTTGCACTTACCTCAGAAGGAATACTAAAGAAAACTTCATCTGTTTCTGGGTTTGAAAAGGTGCCTTGAGTTGCCCGAGCTTCTTGGAAGAAAGTTTCCTTATAATTTGGGTCAAACACTTGATTTAATTCATATTCAAATAAGTGATAGCCACCTGTCGGGTATGTTATTTTCTGAAGAGTACCGAGCCTGGTATAAAAAAGATTTGGTTTCCTATCTGCTAAACCCATATAAAAATGATATAAATCAGTTTTATACTCAGGAATTAAAGTGTTAGAATCATTATTATTGAAATACCCCCAAAAATCTTGCTCTTTAGAATCAGAAGGTGGTAGATTTGCCCCATCATAATATTCAAATTTATAAGGTGGCTTTTTTAAATTACCATTTTCTTCTCTGATTGAATCTAACCTTAACTTAGTGTCTATCCCAAAATACGATTGAAAAAATCTAAAGTCCTTTACATTAGTACCATTTTTAAAAATGGAAATCTTATCTAGCTTTTGCTTGTTTGTTTTATCCAATCTATATTCCGTGTTGTAATGAAATAAAACACTATCCTTTTTTGAACTTACAATTGACTTCAATCTATAACCATTAGTGGTTGTTGTATTTGTAGTTAAGCTTGATTGATTCGAACCATTGACCCACACTTTTAATTTCTTGCCTTCCGTATAATATTTAATGTCAACAAAATTAATATTCTCATAATTAAACTTGATAAATTCCGAGCCGATACTCATTTCAGTTAAATACCATGCGCTTTGATAATCGGTATCTGTAATATCTCCGGCACTGCCATTCCCATTTACAAAAGTTGCAGACTGAGAAGATGTAGTTATATTCTCCGCTTTTTCAAATTTATATGTAATCCCTTTCTCGTCAGTAATTTCCCAATAATAGGCTTCCCCTGGCATATCAATTGGGTAAGATGCCGTTTTGAATGGATATTCTTTAAAATTTAAAGTATTATACTGTAATTGAACTATTTGTCTTGTTGGTGTATAGTAAAATTTTCCTGAATGCGCACCGAAATTGAAATAATACATATCCGCGTGAGTATCGATATATCCATCAGCTAAAGAATCTGCATAAGAAGCAGTTTCATATTTGAATGATGTTGAAGGTTGATTTGGCCCATCATTTAATAAATTGCTCAATTTTGCATTATCAACATTTCCGGCCTCGTTAAATATAAAATTTGCCATATCTGAAAAATATCCGTGATTCTGACCTATATTATAGCTATAGTTAGCACCTTGTTCATCAGGGTGTTGTCTGGCGGTACGCCCAATCAACCCTGTGGCATTTAATGTCCATCCAGCACCAATAGCGCTGGCTTCTTCTTCCACCTTTAATCCACCTGCATCGTAACTTAAGGAAACGGGCCATTGCAAATTATTCGTTGAAATATTGGTTATAGGGATTGAGACATTAGGTTTCCCGACATATTCATTCAAATCAATATCAATATTTTTTATGAATTCCGAGGCTTCAGGACTTGGTGGCAAAATATCGATCATTTGCGGTTCAGCTATCTCTTGTTGTGCTTTTAAGTTATTGGTAGCAATAAAAAAACTGAGCAATAGTAATATTATATTTCTCATATTAGAATATTAGGTTTACCCTGACGGTCCATCTGCTTTCGCTTACATCCATTCCATCAGGTTTGATTATGTTGTACAAAATTTGAGTCTGTCCTTTGATATTTTTATAAAGTTTATATTGCATAGCCAGCCCAAGCCAACCTCTTTGCTTTTGCGCCTCTAATTTATGCCAAGGCCCTTCACTAGATTTACTTCGTTGTTTATAAGGCAGTTCATGCTCGAGGTGTAAAAAGAAATTCCTATAGAAATTAATTTGATTAAAAATCCTGTGAGAAAACTCTTGTTTAGGTTCAAATACAAAAGTACTGTCTTGGTCAAATACTTTAAACTGGTAGCTTATCCCTACTCCGCCCGTCCATTTTTCATGAAATCTATAACCTACTGTTGGGGCAAATTGTAATGATAGTCCGTTACGAAACTGAGAACTAAAGTTTAAACTTAACTGCCAAGGTTTAGTCGGTTTTTTACTGATTTCCTCTAAAACTGGCCCATTGGGGTTCATCAAATTTACTTTGCTGTACTTGCCTTTAAAGTCCTTCATTTTATCCATGCCTTTTTGTACTGCCTCTACATTGTCACTTAAGGCTTTGGCTATGTTTTTAGACGATTTGATTTTGGATTTGTCCCATTTTATGTCCTTGACCTGTGAACGAGCCTTATTGGCTTCTCCTTGCATTTTGTCGAGCTCCTTCAGTTCAGCTATGTTGTTTTTTGCCAGTGTTCCTGCCTTTTCTTCAATGGATTCAATGTTAAAAGAATCTATCTCTTGCTTTAAATTTAAGCCCGGTTCAAACTCGGATTTTAAGCTTGAAATTTTGCCCTTATAATCTTTAAAAGCTTCATTTTCGAGCTTATTCAAATCCAATATTTCATAAATATTGACTTTTGGTACATCAATATTTTTATCATTGATTGGAGTTTCAAAATTCTCTGCTAAAATTTTTGAATCTATTTTAGGTCTCTTGGGTAATACCTTCTCTAAATTTATTCGGGATGTTAAAGAATCGGTAATTTTATTATGCCTAGCAATACTTTCTTCCTCAATAGCATAAATCGAATCAATTTTATGATCAAATTCTGATTTTATGATCTGTATATCAGACACTTGATTACTTTCAAAAATTAAGGAATCAATGCCTAGTGAAACATTAGAGAGACTATCCTTAGTACTTGAATATACTTCCAAGGAATCAATCCCTGTTTGGCTGAGTGAAACTTTAGGGAATAATAGTAAAGAAAGGCTAAATGCGACAAGCCAAATTAACTTTAAAATATGTACAGGTTTTGGTATCAAAACAATTAAAATATTACATTACTGCACAAGGATAAAGTAGTGAATTTAAAAAACAAAGAAAATTATCTTATTTTTTATCCACTCGTAGAGGATATATTTAAATACTGCTAAATTTATTTGAATAATTATATATAATATTCGAAAGAATTGAGATACTTAATTGGCTTAAACCTACTTTATCAGTTTGGTATGTGAAATGAATATTGAGCAAGCAATCATAATTTATAAAATTCTCTAACTCTTATTGGTTTATCTCTATAATAAATAGCTTACAATAAAGAATTAATTAGCCATACTGAAATATGGAGAAATGTGCTAAAAAATTATGACTAAGACTTATCTAACTTTTCCTCAACTCCAAAATAGTAATTTCAGGCGGGATCCCTATTCTTCCCGGATAGCCGATATATCCATATCCTCTATTGACATACAAACTTTGATGGCCTTCTTGATAAAGTCCTGCCCATTGTTTGTAAACATATTGTGAGGGGCTCCATTTGAAACCGGAAATCTCTACACCAAACTGAAAACCGTGGGTGTGCCCGGCTAGCATCAAATCTATATCTTGATAGTCTTTTCTAATTTGAGCATCCCAATGACTGGGGTCGTGAGAAAGTAATATTTTAGCCGGCAGGTCTTCAACACCTGCATAAGCCTTGGCTATATCGCCATATTTCGCGAATCTCCCAGCTCCCCAGTTTTCTACCCCGAGTACTGCCAAAGGCTCATTATCTACCTTCAAAATTCTGTTTTCATTGGTCAGCAAATCCCATCCCATGATCCCATGGGCTTCTTTTAAATCTTGCAGATTACGGGCTTTGGCTTTCTCACTGCTCCAGTTTTTATAATCACCATAATCATGATTTCCTAAAGTAGAATAAACTCCTAAATCTGCTTTCAACTTAGAAAAAATGGGGATGTACTTTTCTACTTCATTCGCTTCATTATTTACCAAATCTCCTGTAAAGAAAATGAGATCTGGCTTTTCTGCCAATAACATATCTACTCCCCCTTCTACTGCCACTTTATTCCAAAAACTACCACTATGAATATCGGAAAGTTGCGCCACTTTTACGCCATGCCATGCTTTAGGTAGATTAGGAATTACAATGGATTTCCTTCTGATGCGATAATCATGCGCTCCTGAAATAATACCAAAACTCATGGCGGCCAATGGTAAACTTCCAGCTACCAGTGCGGACTTTGCAAAAAACTCCGACCTGCTTATTTTCTCTCCTTCTATTCCACTTTTTGAATTATTCAGAAGGTCTGTAATCTTATAAAAACTCCATTGCCCTAATCGGATCACATCTCCAATAAGCAAAACCAATAGCGCAATGGTTTTAGAAATGTAATTCATAAAAACAATCACTAGCATAAACTGTCTTGCTACTCTTGAAAATAAATCGGGATTCGTGAAATGATAAAGGAAAAAGCCTAAAAGCGTAATTGCCGTAAATCCCCAATAAATGCCAAAAGCAATGTTTTTCCCTAAGGGCGAGAAATTTTGAACAGCAATTTTCAATGCCTGAAAGACATAAAGATCAATCAGGATGAAAATAACTGCAACCAGCGGTATGAGGATTAGTTTGGACATGTGGTGGAGTTGGAAAGTCGGAAGTTAGAAGTATGAAGTTGGGAGCGGAAACTTCGAGCTTCCTACTCCCAACTTCTAACTCATCTTCCTATCCCAAATTGAGCATTTAATTGATTTGCAATAAGATACATTACAGGTACGATAACCAGCGTTAAAAAGGTTGCGAAAGTCAAACCAAAAATGATGGTCCAACAAATCGGTTCCCAGAACATTACGGAGTCTCCCCCTAAATAAAAATCAGGATTATAGCTGGTAAACAATTGAATAAAATCAAAATTAAAGCCTATCGCCAAGGGAATTAACCCTAAAATAGTAGTGATAGCCGTCAGCAACACAGGTCTCAAACGCGTTTTTCCGGCCAACATCACGGCTTCTTTTACCATGTCATAAGTCAATTTCTCCCCTTCTTCTAAATTCAACTTCTTATTGGCTTTACTGATTTCAATGAAGTCAATTAAAACGATAGCATTGTTCACCACAATACCCGCTAATGATATAATTCCAATCATGGTCATCACAATAACAAAATCCATTTGGAAAACTACCAGTCCCAGAAATACACCAATCGTACTGAAAATTACAGAACTCATGATGATAAATGGGGCCGTTAACCTGTTGAATTGCGCCACGATAATCAAGAATATTAAAAATACAGCCAACAATAAAGCAATACTTAAAAATTCCAATTCCTCGGCTTGTTCTTCTTGCTCACCTGTAAATTTCACTTCATAACCGGCAGGCACTTCAAAATCTTTCATGGCCGCCTTTAATTGATTATTCACATTAGTGGCATTGTAGCCGTCCAAAATATTGGAGTAAACCGTCACTACCCTATCCAATTCTTTACGATTGATCGAACCGTAAGTACTAGTATAAGATACATCAGCTACAGCACTGATGGGTACTTGATTCACTTTCCCGGAAGATTGATCTCTATAAGTGATTTTCTTATTGATCAAAGCATCCACATCATAGCGGTATTCATCATTATAGCGCAATTGGATCTCATAATCATCTTCACCCTCCTTGTATTTGGAAATTTCCTTACCGAAAAGACCCGTTCTGATCTCATTAGCTATAGTGGCCGTACTTAATCCAAATCTCCTTGCACTTTCTCTATCGATATTGACTGTCAATTCGGGTTTACCCACTTCCAGATCATTCTTCAAATCCTCAATTCCACCAATACTTTGATTATTGATAAATACGGTCAAATCCTCGGTAATTTGAATCAGTTTAGCATAGTCTTCCCCGCTGATTTCAATATTTAATGGCTTACCGGTAGGAGGACCTGCTTGGTCTTTATCCACGGTAATAGAAACCCCTGCATATTTATCAGATACAGCTTCACGAATTTCATTCATCACTTTTGTGGTGGATACACCATCCCGATATTTGAATTCCACGAAATTAACGGTTATTCTTCCTTTATTCGGGGTATCGGATTGCCCCATGGCAGTAGGGTCGCTAGGGTCACTAGCTCCTCTCCCAACATTGGCCACTACCGATTCCACTATATCAGAATAGGGCACGATAACATCCTTTACTTCTTTTTCAATTTTTTTGGAAAATTGATTGGTATATTCCACATCAGTGCCTACTGGAAATTCAACAAAAACATTCACATATTTTGGCTCATTTTCAGGGAAAAACAATACATTGGGAGTAAAAGCCCTCAATAACATTACCGAGCCAATTAATGCTACCACCGTTCCTCCAAGAAAGAAATAAGGATTATATCCTCGCACTGCAAAACCCAAGGTTCGTGAATATAATCTTTCTACAGCAGGCAAAAGTCCCTTTTGGAATCTCCGTGAAAGCGGTGTTAGAACGTAAGTATTCAACAATCCAAGCGCACCAAATAAAATGGCAAGATTACCAACAGCATATACCTTCAATAAAATGAATCCTGCACCTATTGCAAATGAAATCAAGGCAATTCTCCAGATCTTCTTATAATCAAGCTTTCCTCCCTCATCTAATCTCATGAAAGAAGCAATGAATACTGGATTGATTACCAAAGCCACAAACAAAGATGAGCCCAAAGTAATGATTAAGGTAATCGGCAAATATTTCATAAACTCACCAATCAACCCTGGCCAAAAGGCCAATGGCAAGAATGCAGCCAAAGTAGTAGCTGTTGATGAAATGATCGGCATAGCCACTTCCCCTACCCCTATTTTGGTGGCTTTTATTGGAGAATAGCCTTCTTCCATCAAACGATAAACGTTCTCCACTACCACAATACCATTATCCACTAACATCCCCAATGCCATGATAAGTGAGAAAAGCACAATCATATTTATGGTAATGCCCAAAGCTCCTAATATCATGAAAGCCATAAACATTGACATTGGAATGGCAATTCCCACAAAAAGTGCGTTTCGAGTTCCCAAAAAGAATAAAAGCACCAATACAACCAAGATTACCCCTGAAATAATGTTATTCTCCAAGCTGCTCACCTGGTCTCTGGTTTGTTGCGATTGGTCGTTGGTAATGGTCACCACCAAGTCATCAGGAAAAACCTCTTCTTTGGCCTTATCCACGACTTCATAAATTTTCTCTGTCAGAATCAAAAGGTTTTCACCGCTTCTTTTCACGGCATCCACCATCACCACTGCTTCATTATTTAAACGTGCATAACTTTGTTTTTCCTTATAATCGAATTCGATCTCCGCTATATCTTTAAGGTAAACAATATCAGCATTTTCATTTTTGATGATGAGATTTTCCAAATCCTTAGGATCATCATATTCGCCTGAAATTGAAACAGTCCTTCTGATTTTCCCCATTTTAATATTACCACCCGACATGGTCATATTTTCTTGCTGAACGGCCGTTTCAATATCATTAAAGCTGACTTTTCGGGCCTCCATTTTTAATGGATCCACCATTATACGAACCTCTTTTTCATCCACTCCCCTAATTTCCGCTTTGGACATTTCAGGGAATTTTTCCATCTCTTCCTCTAGATATTCCGCATAAGAATTCAAGGTCTCCACACTATAATTCCCCGAAAGGTTAATATTCATAATCGGGAATTCGGCTACGTTAAGTTCAAAAACATTAGGATCATCCTGCAAATCAGATGGTAATTCAGATTTGGCTTGATCAACCGCATCTTTTACTTCTTGTAAAGCCTCATCAACATCCGTTTCAGTGGTAAATTCAATGATAATAGTTGAAAAATCCTGTACCGAGGTGGATTTGATATTGTCCACAGAGGAAATTGTATTGATTTCCTTTTCCAATGGACGGGTGATCAATTTCTCCATATCCGCAGGAGAATTTCCAGGATGCGGTGTTCCCACATAAATCGTGGGCTGTGAAATTTCCGGGAAGTTTTCTTTTGGTAAGTTGATATAGGAAAACACTCCTAAAACCACTATTAATAAAGCCAAAACATAAACTGTTGTCCTGTTATTGACCGATAAAGTAGTTAGCCCAAATTCTTTTTCTACTTTCTTTTTATTTTGATCGCTCATAAATATCTTATTTCGAAATTATTTTGCCAAACGAACCGCTATTCCATTCACTGCCTCACGATATCCCTCAGAGATAATGACATCACCAGAATTGATACCCTTCAAGATTTCCGTATAACCATTATAGGTTTTGCCTCTTTCTACCCTTCTTTTATCCGCTTTCTTCTGATTTTTATCAGATTTTACTACATATACAAAATTCCCGATATTATCTTGTTGCACAACATCTGAAGGAACTACTATGGCATTTTCATTTTCATAATCAACCAAAGTCAAGCGGGCAAATTGGTTGGGCTTAAGTTGATCAACAAAGTCATTCACTTTTACTTCCAACTGGAAAGTTCTGTTAGCAGGATTGATTACATAACTTACTGAACTTACAATGGTGGAAAATGACTTTTTAATAGAAGGCAAATAAACTTCTACAGAATCGCCTTGATTAAAATCATTGATGTAATCCTCTGAAACTGCTGCCTGCAAGTACATTTCCTCTTGGCTTACCATATTTAAAATAGGCATACCTGGCTGTACCAATTCTCCTGTATTGACACTTACATCATTAATCCTACCATTGAAAGGAGCTCTAATGTATGCCATGTCCAATTGAGATTGAGCCGTGGCCAACTGTCTTTCAAGTGTTTCTTTTCTGTTTTTAGCTTCCAAATATTGAACCTCAGTTCCTATTTTCTGTTCCCAAAGGTTTTTTTGCTTCTCAAAAATTGTAGTAGCCAATTCCAAAGCAGTTTTTAACTCCTTAATGCTATTTTCGGTTGTGGGAGCATCCAATTTCACCAGAAGTTGATTTCTTTTTACCATATCCCCCGGACTTACATTAATTTGAGTCACTCGTCCCATAGTTTCTGCCCCCATGGTAATATTCTTGCGAGATGCCACTTCTCCCTGGACTTGAATTTTATGTTTGAAGTCCATTGGCTCTATGGTTTCCGATTTAATTAAAACAGATTGATCAGTAACTTTGGCAAATTCTGGATCCAGTTCTGCTATTTTATCTTTTAATTCAGCCGCTTCAATGGTTTTGGATTGAATATCCTTTTCTATTTTTTCCAGTTCCGCTTTCAACTTTTCAGATTCAGAACCACCGTTACATGCTCCCATTAAAACTGCTAACGCAATTATTAAAATTGAATTTTTCATTATTATAGTAGGTCTCATTTTCATCTAATCAATACAATATTCCTAATGCTTTTTCTAATTCTATTTTGGCAATTACAGCATCATATAAAGAGCTGTAATAATTTGTTTCAGCCTCTTTTTTGGCTGTTTCGGCATCCAATAGCTCTCGGCTACTGGCCATGCCGTTTTTATATTTGGTTTCCACTTGTTCATAAACCGAAAGTGCCAATTCCATATTTTGCTTTTGCACATCCAAGCTTTCTTTGGCAGATTTTAAATCATTTTCAGCTTGGGTAATTTCCATATTAATGGAGGTTTTCAATTGCTCTTTCTGGATTTCAATCTGCTCTATTTGAATGCGGTTTTTCTCCATTTTGCTGGAGCGATTTAAACCAGTGAACAAATCCCAGCTTAAGGTTAAACCCACAGCCCCAAATTCTAGCCAATTATCACTAAAATTGAATAGATCTTGAGTAGAATTTACTCCGGTGTTATAACCATAATTAAAATTTGCATATAATTTAGGGAGGTGTGTAGCTTTATTATTCCTCAGATCAAGATTTGCCAAATCTTGATTAGTCTGTAAAACAGAAAATTCGACTCTTTCCCTGAAATCAAAATTTTCGGTTTTGTTTATATATTCATCCGCCTCTAAAGTCAAATTTGAAATGTCTCCTGATAATTCAAGTTCCGTATTCAATGGCATTCCCATTTGAAATTTGAGCATATCCATTGATAAATTATAACTTCTTTTAGCCTTGTTATTTTCAGTTTGTATGTTATTATAATTTACATTTATTCTGTCCACATCTATTTTCTCTGCAAATCCACTTTCATATAAAGCCTTGGTTTCATTTAAAACTCTCTGTAATTGCGCTTGATTAGCATCTAATAATTCAAGGCGCTCACCCGTAATTAGAACTAAATAGTAAGCTTTAGTAATAGCTTCCACCGTTTCAATTTCAGATTGATTGGATTCCTTTTGTCTTAATTCTCTAAGTGTTTTGGCAGCTTGTAAACCCACAAAATAAGAACCGTCAAAAAGTAACTGGGAAACCGACAATGCCGCATTTCCATCATATTCAGGACTGAATTGAACAGGTGTAAACCCTTCTGCATTTGGATCTCCTGTAATAATAGAGTTGGGCAAAAAGGCTCTTTGGATTTGATAATTGTAATTTGCCCCTGTCTGAAATTTAACCTGAGGTAAACCCATAGACCTTGTTTCCCCTACTTGCGTCTCCGCAATGGCTTCTTCCAACCTAGTAGATTTTAGGTTCCGGTTATTTTCCAAAGCGTAATTTACGCACTCTTCCAAACTCATAGGTTTGGTCATCTGCTCTTGTGCCATTATGCCCATTGGCATTAAAATAGCCAAGGCACAAAAAAATCTGATTTTGTTAAGCATCCTGCTCTTCATTTAGATATTGATTATATTTTTCTTTTCCTTTTTCTGTTAAAATACCGTGCAAAAAATGGTCAAATAGTTGTTCATGAATTTCCTTAAAGTCAAATTTATCTCTTGGGTAAATTTCATTATTAAAAGCCAATTGTACTTGCTCAATTCTTTGGATGATCAAAATTTCTGAATTGATTTCCTTTCTGAAATAGCCTGCAGCAATACCATCTTCAATGATTCTGGTCATTCGCTCCTTCATAAAGGTGTTTTTAAAATCCAAAAACCGCTTATATGCTTTCGGAAAATATCTCTGTAAATCATACAATACAGTAGGATTAATTGCCTCTACTTGTACTTTCATGCATTTGGACATATTATAAATAGCCTCAATAGCATCTTTACTGTTGCTCAATACATTCTCAATTTCTTTACGATGATCTGAAAAATGTTCATGTACGGACTTAAATACAATACTATTCTTATCACTAAAGAATTGATAGATTGTTTTTTTACTTACGCCTACCTTTCTGGCAATGTCATCCATGGTGATGGATTTCAAGCCAAATTGCATAAACAAATTTTTTGCTCCCTCTAATATGTTTTTCTCTGTACTCAAATGATTATATTGCGATTTAAACTTAGGAAACTTGAATTAGGTTAAAAGTTTCCTCGGTTTCCAACGGGCAAAGTTGGCTTTTGTTTATAAAATTTTATAATTATTGAAAAAAATTATAAAGAATTGATTAATAGTTACTTATACGGATAAAGTATATTTGTATTTAACGATTTTTAATATTGCTCTGAATCTTATACTAAGATAATTATTTTATATAAATGAAAATTGACCATATAAAATTTGGTAAAAATATTTTATATTATTCCATAGCTGGATATGGGAAAACTCCACTTTTGGCATTTCATGGCTTTGGCCAGTCAAAGGAAGTTTACTCACCTTTTTCAGAATTATTGGGAGAAAAATATACGGTTTATGCTTTTGATATTTATTACCATGGTAACAGTGAATGGAAAGACCGAAATCAAGCATTAGAAAAACAAGATTGGGAAGAGATTTTAAAGTCTTTTTTGGAAAAACATCAGATTGATGATTTTGCAGTAGTCGGTTACAGCATGGGTGGAAAATTTGCTTTAGCTAGTTTAGAGCTCTTCCCTAGAAAAATTAAAGAGTTTCTGTTAATAGCGCCAGATGGCATTAAAACTTCATTTTGGTACAGTTTGGCTACCTACCCCAATTCTTTCAGAAGATTTTTTAGGGCCATGATTGTAAAACCTAAATACTTCTATCAAATTTTAACTTTCACAAAAAGATTAGGCTTGGTGGATAAAAGCTTATTGAAATTTGCCAATACCCAAATGAATACCCGTGAAAAAAGAAGAAGGGTATATTTAACATGGGTTGTATTTCGTCATCTAAAATTTGATTTAAAATTAATCGCTTTCCTTATTAATCAAAATAAAATCCCGACCATGATGTTTACGGGAAAATATGACAAAATCATCACAGCGGATAATATGATGGATTTATTAAAGCATGTAAAAGAATATGAACACGTGATTTTGGAAGCTGGGCATAATACTTTAATAGCCGATACGGCTAAGCATTTGAGCAAGTCATGAAAGTGATGAAGTGAATAGGTTTTTAAGTGTTTAGGTGAGAAGCTGCTTTTTTGTGTCGCATAAATTGAAAACATTTACAACTATTCACATCCTCACCTAAAAACTTATACACTTAATTTACTATTCTCTATTCAAAATAATGGATAATTTCTAACTTTGCGGCTTTAAATCTACATAAAACACATTATGCTTAGCTTTTTTCAGGGTAAAAATCATCAAATCTACGCTTTAGGACATCAAAATTCTTTTTCAGAATCCGATTTAGAAAAACTTTTATGGTTACTTGATGCGGAAAAAACAGTTCCGGCTTCGGAATTAAGTGGCATTTATGTAGGACCAAGAAAAGAAATGGTAAGTCCGTGGAGTACGAATGCGGTTGAAATCACCCAAACCATGGGACTTGAGGGTATCTTTAGAATTGAGATGTTTGAAGCCATTGACAAGCTTACAGATAAAATAGATTCGATGCTTCAAGCCAAATATCAAGGTTTGAATGAAGATATTTTCACCATTGACAAACAACCTGATGCTATTGAGTTAATAAATGATATAGCTGCTTACAATGAAAAAGAAGGATTAGCCCTTAGTAATGAAGAAATTGAATACCTTGAGCAGGTTAGCAAAGATTTAGCACGACCGCTGACCGATAGTGAGGTTTTCGGATTTTCCCAAGTTAATTCGGAGCATTGCAGACACAAAATATTCAACGGGACTTTTGTGATTGATGGAAAGGAAATGCCACATACGCTTTTCCAAATGATCAAAAGAACTTCCAAAGAAAATCCAAACAGAATTGTATCGGCTTATAAAGATAATGTAGCTTATGTAGAAGGTCCGGAAGTTGAACAATTCTCCTCTCCTAACCCTGAGAAAGCCGATTATTTCCAAAAAAAGAAATTCAAATCCGTTATCTCATTAAAAGCGGAAACCCACAATTTCCCAACAACAGTTGAGCCATTTTATGGTGCTGCAACAGGTTCAGGGGGTGAAATCAGGGATAGAATGGCCGGTGGAAAAGCTGGAATTCCTTTGGCAGGAACTGCAGTTTATATGACTTCCTATTCCCGATTGAAAGATAATCGACCATGGGAAAACCACATGGAAGAAAGACCTTGGTTGTACCAAAGTCCAGTGGACATCCTCATAAAAGCATCTAATGGGGCATCTGATTTTGGGAATAAATTCGGACAACCATTGATCTCAGGTTCAGTATTGACCTTTGAGCATGAGCATGCCGGTAAAAAATACGGCTATGATAAAGTAATCATGCAAGCAGGGGGAATTGGGTATGGAGTAGCCGAGCAAAGTAAAAAAGACATTCCGCAAAAAGGTGATAAGATAGTTGTAATGGGTGGAGACAACTACCGAATCGGAATGGGTGGAAGTGCCGTATCTTCGGTTGATACAGGTTCTTTTGCGAATCAGATTGAATTAAATGCCGTTCAGCGCGCAAATCCTGAAATGCAAAAAAGGGTAGCCAATGCCATAAGGGCAATGGCTGAATCCTCTGAAAACCCTATTGTTTCCATTCATGACCACGGAGCTGGTGGGCATTTGAACTGCCTTTCGGAATTAGTGGAAGATACAGGTGGGAAAATTGATTTAAGAAAACTACCTATTGGGGATACTACACTCTCTGCCAAAGAAATCGTGGGGAACGAATCTCAGGAAAGAATGGGATTGGTCATTAAAGCAAAAGACATTGACAAGTTGGAAAAAGTATCTCTGCGTGAAAGAGCACCATTTTATGTGGTAGGAGAAATAACCGGAGACCACCATTTCAGCTTTGAAGATAAAGAAACAGGTAAAAATCCTGTTGATTGGCCTCTAGCCTCCATGTTTGGTAGTGCACCAAAAACCATTTTAGCCGACCAAAAACACACTACCCATTTCACTTCTTTACAATATGAGCCAAGTGAAATTGAAGGATATATTAAAGATGTATTGAAATTGGAATCAGTGGCTTGTAAAGATTGGCTGACTAATAAAGTGGACCGATGTGTGACGGGAAAAGTTGCCAAGCAACAAACAACTGGTCCTATTCAAATGCCTTTGAATAATGTTGCGGTGATGGCATTGGATTTCAAAGGGGAAAAAGGAATTGCTACCTCCATAGGACACGCTCCCGTGAGTGCTTTAATTGATCCAAAAGCCGGTTCTGAACTCTCCATTGCTGAAGCTTTGACGAATATCATCTTCGCCCCTATTCAAGATGGATTAAAAGGAATTTCATTAAGCGCCAACTGGATGTGGCCGGCCAAAAATGAAGGTGAAAATGCCCGTTTATATGAAGCAGTTGAAGCCATTAGTGATTTTGCTGTCGAATTGGGTATCAATATCCCTACAGGAAAGGATTCCCTTTCTATGGTGCAAAAATATCCTTCAGGAGATAAAGTATATGCGCCAGGAACTGTTATTATTTCCGCAGCAGGAGAAGTTTCTGATATCCGTAAAACATTGGAAACCGCATTAATCCCTAAAGAAAATAGCCAATTGATCTATGTCAACATGGGTAAAGGTAACTTTGAATTGGGTGGTTCTGCATTTTCCCAAACCCGTGCTTCCTTAGGAGAGGAAACAGTTCATATTAATTCTGCAAGTCATTTCAAAAAAGCATTTGAAACCATTCAGAAATTAATAGATGATGAGAGAATTTTATCAGGACATGATGTCGGCTCTGGAGGATTAATTACTTCTATATTAGAAACCACCTTCCCTCACCAAAGTATTGGTTTGGAATTGAATTTCAATGAGTTTGAAGAAAAAGATTTAGTAAAATTATTATTTAGTGAACAACCCGGGCTATTACTTCAAATTGAGGACAAATCAATTATCGAAGAATTAAAGAAAGCAGGCATTGAGGCTATTTCCCTTGGTAATACCAATAATACAAATAAGGTTAAAATCACAAAAGAAAATCAAACCATTGAATTAAATATTGCGAATTTAAGAGATGAATGGTACGAGACTTCTTACCTAATGGATGAAAAACAAAGTGGTAAAGCATTAGCAAAATCTCGATTTGAAAATTATAGTAAACAGGCTTTATCATTTGATTTCCCAAAACAATTTAAAGGTACTTTTGAATCTTTGGGCTTGGATCCTAACAGAAATACGGAAAGCGGTATTAAAGGGGCTATCATCCGAGAAAAAGGTGTGAACAGTGAACGTGAGATGGCTTATATGATGTATATGGCCGGATTTGATGTAAAAGATATCCACATGACGGATTTAATGAGCGGAGCCGAGGATTTATCAGATGTGAATTTCATTGTCTTCACAGGTGGCTTTTCCAATTCGGATGTTTTGGGTTCTGCCAAAGGATGGGCTGGTGCCTTTAAGTATAATGATAATGCCAAAAAGGCTTTAGAGAATTTTTACAAAAGAGAGGATACACTTAGTTTGGGAGTTTGCAATGGTTGCCAGTTGATGGTAGCTTTAGACTTAATATATCCTGAGCAGAAAGAGAAAATTAAAATGGCTCACAATGACTCTCATAAGTTTGAATGCTCATTTGTGAACGTTAATGTGCAAGATAACAACTCCGTGATGTTGGGCAGTTTGAAAAACAGTAAATTAGGAATATGGGTTGCACATGGTGAGGGTAAATTTGAAATGCCATTGAAAGAATCAAATTATAATATTCCCGTAAAATACAGCTATAATCAATATCCTGGCAATCCTAATGGTTCGGATTTCAATACGGCAGCTATTTGCTCAAATGACGGAAGACATTTAGCCATCATGCCCCATTTGGAAAGAAGTATTTTCCCGTGGAACTGGGCTCATTATCCAGATGAAAGAAAACCAGATGAAATTTCTCCTTGGGTAGAAGCTTTGGTAAATGCGAGGAAATGGGTTGAAAAAGTGTCGTAAAAATGATATATTTCAAAATCTTCTGTAAATTCAAAACAGAATAGGAATATAATTGTTAAATTGAGACTATGAAAAAATTTTACATACCTCTGCTAATACTTTTCTTGTTAACAAATGGTTGTTTCGTTTCCAAAGAATATCCGGTTGAATATGATTATAATTTTCTAGGCGATTTTGATAATTATAAATCATTTGATTTCTTCATCACAGAAACCTATATGCCGGAAGCGCCACAGAAACTTGTGAAATCCACCATAAAAAGTCATTTAGAACTTTTGGGATATGAATATAATCCAGATAAACCAAGTTTTTATGTGAGTTACTTTTTCATAGAAGATTCCTTAAAATATAAAGGATATGACCAACCTAAAATGGAAAGTTTCATTAGGTATAGAAGCGATAGTCAAAAAGAGAAAGAAAAATATCAAAAACAGAAATTTGAAATAGATCAGGGAACACTTGTTATTAATTTTACAGAAACAGATAATTATTCCATGATTTGGCAAGGATATACCACTGATTTATACTCTGAGAATATATTTGAAGATCCAAGAAAAATTAGAGTGGCTGTGTTGAGCATATTGAATAACTACTCTTATGTGCCGGACAGAAAAAATAATTAATTTTTTTCAACACTTTATTTGCAAATAAAAAATCCATTTCTACCTTTGTATTCCCTTTGCAAGAGGGGAACAGAAAATGCCCGATGGTGTAACTGGCAACACGTCTGTTTTTGGTACAGAAGAGTCTAGGTTCGAGCCCTAGTCGGGCAACAAAATCCCGTCCATATTTGAATAGGACGGGATATTTTATTTTAAGCGCAAAAAATAAAACCATGTCCTCTGTAAAAATTTTCTCAGGTTCAACATCAAAATATCTTTCGGAAAAAATAGCCATGAGCTATGGAAAACCATTAGGAGATGTTGAATTACAAAAGTTCAGTGATGGTGAATTATCACCCTATTTTACAGAGTCTATCAGAGGTCATCATGTCTTCTTAATTCAGTCCACCTTCCCCCCAGCCGACAACATAATGGAATTGCTTCTAATGATAGATGCGGCAAGAAGGGCAAGTGCTTATAAAGTAACCTTGGTGGTTCCTTATTTTGGATATGCACGTCAGGACAGAAAAGATAAACCAAGAGTTGCCATAGGAGCTAAAATGTTAGCCAATATTTTTGAGGCGGCAGGTGCAGATAGAATTGTGACATGTGATTTACATGCAGGTCAGATTCAGGGCTTTTTTAATATACCAGTAGATCATTTAGATGCCTCTGCTATTTTTGTTCCTTATTTACAGGAAAGCATCACTCCGGAAACTATTTTTGCATCCCCAGATGTGGGAGGTTCGGCTAGAGCTAGAAGGTATGCCAAGCATTTTCAGCTTGACATGGTGGTTTGCGATAAGCAAAGGAAGAAAGCCAATGAAGTTGATGCCATGCAGGTTATAGGTGATGTGCAGGATAAGGATGTCATTATTTTTGACGACTTAGTGGATACTGCCGGTACGCTTTGCAAAGCAGCCGATATGCTAAAAGACAAAGGCGCTAAATCTGTTAGAGCTATTATTACGCATCCTGTTTTATCTGGAAATGCTTATGAAAACATTGCCAATTCTACTTTAGATGAATTGATTACTACCGATACATTGCCGTTAAAGCAAAAATCGGATAAAATAAAAGTGCTTTCGGTAGCTGATATGTTTGCCAAAGCCATTAGAAAAATTCATGATAATGAATCAATAAGTTCATTATTCATTTAAGTTGTATTTTTAACTATTAATAAATATATATTATGAAAACTGTTGAGATTATAGGGTATAAAAGAGCAAATCTTGGCAAAAAAGAGGCGAAGAGATTAAGAGCGGAAGCAATGGTTCCTGCCGTATTATACGGTGGTGACGAGCAAATCCACTTTTATGCGCCAATGATTCTTTTTCGCCCGATCGTATTTACTGCTGAAGCACACTTCATTAACCTTAATATAGAAGGTGATGAGTACCAAGCAATATTACAAGACGTATCTTTCCACCCAGTGAGTGAAATCATCCTTCATGCTGATTTCTTACAACTACACAAAGGAAAGAAAATCAAAATGAATATTCCTGTTCATTTGGAAGGAACTGCACCTGGTGTTACTAAAGGGGGTACTTTAATTCACAAAAGAAGAAACCTTTTAGTGAAGGCATTACCGAAAGATATGCCTGAGCATATTACTTTAGATATAAGCGCACTTGACTTTGGTAAGTCAATCAAGGTTGAAACGGTTTCTGTTGAAAACTGTGAGATTTTAGATACTCCACAAGCATCTATTGCGGTTGTTGAGATTCCAAGAGCACTTAGAGGAAAATCAGCTGATGAAGATGCTGAAGAAGGAGATGAGTTAGAAGAAGGAGCAGAAGGTGCAGAAGCATCAGCTGAAGGTGGTGATGCCGCTGCAGAAGGATCTGAAAACTAATACACCCCTTCAATAAAGGGAATAATTTTAAAAATCCTGTTCATAATATCATGAGCAGGATTTTTTTGTTTAAAGACTGATTACCTTCCCTTCCTTTGATGATTTATATATGGCTTCAACTACTCTTATATCTTTAAGACCTTCTGTCCCTGGCACCAAAACAACTGTATCATTTAAAATAGATTTGGCGTCATTATCCATTTGTAGAGCTTGTTGGTTGGGTATTTTGGGATCAATCTGAAAACCTGGGGAGAAGTATTTTTTAAGCATAGATTTTTGAGAGTCTGAAAAGGAAAAAGGATACATTTTTCACACCTCTGAATTGGGAGCGAAAAGCTTTGATCTTAGCATTGAA
>NZ_JBNPEF010000039.1:0-33142 GCF_051117495.1 Marivirga sp.
TTTGAATTTATTACCTTCATATCAGTGTTTGTTTGCATCACCAATATAGGTGAAAACACTGAAGCCGTAAAGTCTTAGCGATAAGTATTTTACGGCTTATTTTCCTTTTTACCTGCGGATTTTAGGTGCAAACGAGGACTAGAGAGGGCCTCACTTATCCTTCCACCGTATCATCAATCTCCAGCGTCTCCAAAATATCTGCCAGCTCATCAAAATCTTTATAACCCGGTCGGATTTCTTCTCCACCTTTGAGTGAAATTCCCTTAATAGAAGTGTTTTCTACCAAATTCATCACATTTTTGTCATCAATATTAAAGCCTAAGACAACAGGATAATCATTGGCCAATTCCAATACTTGATTGACCACATTTTCTTTATAATGATTTCCGTTGCCCGATTCAAATAAGAAAAATTCCACATCATCAGTTGTTTTTTGCATAATGCTTTTTACTTCCTCGGCATCGGTCACCTTGTCCATATCAAACCTCAAAATTCTTTTGAAATCAGGAAATAATGGGATAATGGCTGGATTATCAGTTTGTAGGTAATGGATTTCGTAATCTTTGATGGATGCTTTAATGGCATCTTCTGAAGCATTGCCGTATTCACCCACGAATTCAAGTCCAGATAACCAACCCGTAAGCTCCATGAAGTTTTCAGGGCTCACATAAGCAGGATTTTCTTTTACTAGATCAAACCCCATGAGATTAACCGTCATGCCTGCACAATAACGTGCATCACTTAAATTATTGACTTCAGATATTTTAACGAATGTTTTTAATGCCATCTTCTAAAATTTGATGCAAATTAAAGGAAAAATTGGCATGCTTGAAAGGGAATCCCAAAGTTTAGAAATTTTGAAAAACTTTAGTCTAACAATATCCATGGTACTCTTAATTGTTGTATTTTCTACTATATAACAAGTTTAAAAATCAGGTTAATTTGGAAATTTAACCATCATTTTTCCCATATTTATCCGGAAAAGAATCAAAACCGGCCTTTCGGCAGGCAGTGAAAATAATAGAACAGCCAAAGGCTGTTTGATCCTAGCTCATTTCTTTTAACACAGAGATATTTTGCTATCTCCTTAAAGGTTCAGTCAAATAGACTATGACTACATGAAAATAAGTCTTCAAGTAGAGAATTCATCGCATCTCATGGATACTAAAAGTGCCAACTACTTCAGAAGATTTCTCTAAAATAAAATAATTCAAATTATATATTGGTAAAATCATATTAATGGTTTAATTTCATGATGTATAACAAAACTTAGAACTATGAAAATTAGAAGACTAATACTACCAGCATTGACATTGGTTTTTTGCTTGATTTTTTTTTAATGCCAAGGCGCAACAGTTTCTTACACCCGTAAGCTCGTTGACTGGAGATGCCAAAGTCGAAACCAATGATGGAACCATAATAGAAGGAGATATTCGCACCGCATTTTTTAGTGGTAAAGGCCTTAAAAGTTTTCGAATAAAAGATGCTGAAACGGGAGATGTAACAAGATTCAAAGCAGAAGAGGTGAAATCTCTTAGAATTAAAATGGATGGATGGGGTAAATTGGCCACTTATGCCGAACAGACTTCCAGTTTGCAGAAAATGGCAACAGCGGATTTTGATGAAGCGGTGGATCGTGAATACATTTATTATCATACTGTAAAGTGGCCGGGCAAAAAGGACAAATTTATGCTTTCCCAATTATTAAATCCTGGCTTCGACAGTAAAATTAAAGTCTATGATTATCCTGGTAAAAAGACCGCATCAGCCGGCATCGGAGGCATGACGGTAGTAGGAGGGAATGCTAAAAAATATGTGGTGGCTATAGATGGAGAAACCTATATGGTAGAAAAAGGAAAATATAAAAAAGAAGACTTTGATATGCTATTTTCCGATTGTGATAAATTAAACAGTTTGGACAAATCAGATAAAGAGTGGGACGAAATGGCCTTGCATGTATTCATTAATGATACTGAATGTGAATAATCAGCACCGTATAATAAAAAAGCCCGTTGAATTTGATTTCAACGGGCTTTTTGCAATTATTTACTTTCCAAAGATTGATCAATTCTAGCCAATAAATCATTCCAGTGAATTCTACTCATTTTATCTGAAGTCCTATATCTTCTACTATTGATATCTGACTTCAATTGCACTAATTCAGCTCGCATCAATGGAATTATATCTGAAATAATCACATCATTATTTCGCTTTTCTTCTGCTTCTAATTCAGCAATTTGGGAAGAAGCAAATTCAATATAAGTCCTTTGCAAGTTTCTTCTGTAAGCATCTACAGCCTGGCTTTTGTATAGCTCTGAGAAAATCCCGGTTCTTAAATCTTCTAGCATTTCTATAACAGTATAAGCATCATTACCATTGAAACTTTCATTTTCTACCATTCTAATCAAACGGTCTTCATCTAATAGGCTTCCAAGAGTTCTGCTTTGCAATGATTTAACTCTATCTATAGCCCCATCATCCTCAATTCTATTTAAGACTTCGCGATTTAAAAGCCAATCATGGCTTGAGAAAGCATGATCATTTAAGAATTTCACGGCCTTTCTTTGCATCGATTTAGGCACATGTTGATATACAACTCCTTCCTGATCTGAGGTTTTACGCGTTTCATAAACACCCCCAACATTGGCTGTTACATGTCGGACATAGCCGCTCCACATATAGCCCAATTCTCTATAAACTTCAGCCAATTCGCTGTAGCCCTGTCCTTTTTCTGCCGTCCATTCTACTAAATTGGGCACTACTTTCTTCAAATTAGCTAAGCCATATTCACTGGCTTTTACGTGGTCATCACCCAAACTTTCCCTATTGGCTCTTGGATCTGCTACTCCGTAACCTGAACCGAACTCGTACCAAGGATTTCCTGCTTTATCCAATATCCATTGATCTAGAACAGGTTTCTCTTCCTCTTTGCTATCAGCATCAGGAATAAATCTGTAACCCCAGTTGACGGCATATTTATCATAAGGGCCCATCATTCTAATGTAGCGAACTCCTTCATCTTCTGGCTGGGCCACATAGTTAACCCTTGCATAATCCATAATGGAAGGAGTGAGCCCATATTCTTGTGTAAATGTAGCAGACCTTAATGAATCTGTAGGATAGGCTGAACTTGCTTTCATATTATGAGGCAATCCCAAAGCGTGTCCTACTTCATGGGCAATGACCATCCGCATCATTTCACCTATTTCTGCTTCCGGGGTTTCAAGAGTTCTGGCGGACTCTTTTTGAGCTCCGGCTTCAATCATATATCGATTTCGGTATGACCTTAAGTGATTATGATACCAGATAATATCACTTTCAATGATTTCTCCGGTCCTGGGATCCGAAACAGAAGGGCCAACTGCATTTCTAGTGGTGGTAGCCACATATCGAACTACTGAATATCTCACATCTTCAGGGCTAAATTCAGGATCTTCTTCTTTAGTAGGGGCTTCTTTTGCAATAATCGCATTTTTGAAACCGGCTTCTTCAAAAGCCACATTCCAGTCTTCTATTCCTTGAATAAAATAAGGTCTCCATTTTTCAGGTGTAGCAGGATCCAAATAATACACAATCGGTTTTACAGGCTCAACTAATTCACCTCTTTTGTAGGCTTCAATATCTTTCGGTACTAATCTCCATCTTCTGATCAATTCATAATCGTCCGATTTCAATTTATCCGAATTATAATCATATTTCTGAATGGTAAACCATCCCACTCTGTCATCAGCTAGTCTGGGTTGCATTTTATCTTCCGGCAATAATATCATGGATTGATTCAATAGCATACTAATGGTTCCAGCTTGATCCCTGCCAGGAGGATCACCGGCATCATAGGTCATCAAATGTTGTATTTCTACATTTTCCGGAAAAGATTTAGCGGATGATATATAGGAACGGCTTTTATCCAAGCGCTTTACTTTATAAGCTTTTCTTAGTCGATCAGGCATGGCATTAATAGCACTTACTTCATCAGTGAAAAGACTGCTTACATCTACCAAATAGGCAGTGGAATCAGGGTTTATGGCTTCAATTTTGCTACTGTACAAAATTGGAAAGAAATTATTCGCTTCTACTGACTTGTAGATTGGAGAGTCCTCATCACTTTCATTTTGGAAACTGATGACTTTTAGATCAATGTTTTTATCTCTTTTATACCAGCGGACTACTTGCTCATTTACTTTTGAGCCGGCATTGATGTAACCACCACCAAAATTATCGGGTAATTTTACAATTCTACTGACCAAAAGAAGATCTTTTTCGAGTTTATCAAAGGGGATTTCATAGTAAAGTTTTCCATCTAATTCATGAGTAGTGAACAAACCATTATCTGATTTCACATCTCCTTTGATGATGTCCTTATAATCTTTAAAATCACCTTTTGGCTTTTCGGTTTTACTTTTTTCTTCTTGTTTTTTCTTTTTTCCAAACAATTGTGCTTCCACATTGGCATGAAAAAGAAAAACGCTTAATGTAATAGTGAATATTGCTTTTTTTATCATAATTTTTAGATATTAATTATTCTAATTTCATTAATAATAATTTGGTAAAAAAATTATTTTATTTAACTGGTAATATGATTTATTTATTTATACTTTGGTTTAATAAATTCAACATACCTAGTTGATGATAATTAAATTTCCTCAAGCAAGAAACTTAATAATTTAAATCTTGTTCGGATTCTTTTCTGATGATAGATTGATATATTCAAAAAGTTCACTAGCAATTTAATTAATTATCATGTATTGAGATTTAAATCATCAATACTTAAGATAACTAGTATGAAGTTTTAGTAAATATTAATTGTATAGTTTAAGTAATTTTAATTAATGGATATTTTCGAAAAATGCAGATCTTTCAATAGACCGAATATTTTAAAAGAGCAAGGAGTTTATCCATATTTTAGACCTATTTCAGGAAGTGAAGGTCCTCTTGTAACCATGGAGGGCAAGTCAGTTATAATGGCTGGCTCAAATAATTATCTAGATTTAACTAATCATCCTAAAGTAAAAGAAGCAGCTATTAAAGCAATAGAGCAATATGGGACTAGTTGTTCTGGTTCTCGATTCCTTACAGGAACAATTGACTTGCACAATGAAATGGAGCAAGAAATTGCTGGATTTATGGGTAAAGAAAGTGCTTTGCTTTTTAGTACGGGCTTTCAAACCGGTCAAGGCGTTATAACACCATTAGTTGGCAAGGGAGATTATATTTTTTCTGATAAAGATAATCATGCTAGTATAGTTGCAGGTAATATGTTAGCGACAAGCAAAAATGCAATAATCGAAAGGTACAAGCATAAAGATATGAATGATTTAGAAAGAAGACTTTCTAAAATCTCTAGAGATGTTGGTAAATTAATAGTTACTGATGGGGTTTTCAGTACTGATGGTGATATTGCACAGCTAGATATAATTACTTCTTTAGCAAAAGAATATAATGCAAAGGTAATAATTGATGATGCACATTCATTTGGGGTGATTGGTTCTGGAGGAAAAGGGACTGGGCACTATTTTGGAGTGCAAGATGATATAGATTTAGTAATGTGCACATTTAGTAAAACATTAGCATCTATAGGAGGATTTGTGGCAGGTGATGAAAGTGTAATTAATTACTTAAAACATAAATCTCCTGCATTAATTTATAGTGCATCTCCATCACCAGGCTCAGTAGCCTCAGCTTTAGCAGCACTGAAAATATTAAAGCAAAATCCAAATTTACCTTCGAAAGTTTGTGCCAATGCAAATAAAGTAAGAAATGGTTTAAGAGATTTAGGTTTTAATGTTTTGGAAGGTCAAACTGCAATTGTACCCATCATAATAGGTGAGGATGAAAAAACATTTGCTATCTGGAAAATGCTATATGATGAGGGTATTTTTGTAAATGCTTTTGTCTCACCAACCACGCCTCCGGGAATGCAGATGTTAAGAACAAGTTTCATGGCTTCCCATGAAGAGGAACATCTTGATTTTATAATAGATACATTCAAAAAAGTAGGAAGAAAAACTGACTTAATTTAATCATTTATAACATTTATCAAATCTAATACGATAGAGTAGGATTAATCTTACTTTGTATTAATATAATTTTAAATAAACCTGACAGGTTTTATCACCATAAGTAACTTAACAAAGCACCAATAATTTCAAAAGATTCTTAATCCACTACCAAATTCATCAAATGGACAGCTGCTAATGCGGCCGTTTCTGTTCTTAATCTACTTTTCCCCAAACTAACTTTTTTAAAGCCTTTGCTAATAGCCATTTGGACCTCTTCCTCGGTGAAATCACCTTCTGGACCTATTAAAATAAGTGTGTCTGTTACTTTGTCCAATTCATTTTTAAGGTGAATTTCATTATCGAAATCGACATAAGCTATAAATTTGTTTACTTCTTTAGCATTATCCAAGATAGATTTATATGCTTTTAATTCATTTAAAATAGGTTTTTTGGCTTTTAGTGATTGTTTCATTGCACTGATCGCTTTTTTTTCCAAGCGGTCAATTTTAATGATTTTTCTCTCCGAATGAAAACTTTGAAAAAAACTAACTTCATCTATACCCATTTCTGTGGCCTTTTCTATTAGCCATTCCATTCTATCCATATTTTTGGTAGGAGCTATGGCCAAATGCTTATGAAATGAAGAGGGTTCTTCTTGAGTAGTTTCGATAATTTCAAATTCACATTTTTTGTGATGGGCATTAGTGATTTTTGCTTGATAGAAAGTGCCTTTTCCATCAATTAAATTGATTTCATCACCATTTTGCATTCTGAGAACCTTAACACAATGTTTAGATTCTTCTTGATCTAAATTCTTTAATTCCGGTAGTTGGGATTGGTAAAACAAATGCATTTAGCAAATCTACTTAAAATTGATTTATTTGAAGAAATAAATAATCTTTTAGAATTATATAAATTGAATTTCAGGATAGATTTTTTAATTAGACACATTCCTTTAATTTTGTCGCTTCTTTAAAAATTTCTATGGATTATATCAGAGGCCTTATTGGATTACTGGTTTTAGTGGGTTTTGCCTGGCTTTTTTCAGTAAATAAAAGAAAAATTGACTGGAGGTTAGTGGGCACCGGTTTATTATTGCAGGTAATTTTCGGGCTCTTGATTACTAAGGTAGCATTTGTTGAATTGATATTTAAAAAAGTTTCCGAAGCCTTTGTAGTGTTCTTGGGTTTTTCTGGTGATGGCGCAAGATTCTTATTTGGTGATTTAGCTGGAGATTCATTCGGTTTTATTTTCGCCTTTCAAGTTTTGCCAACCGTCATATTCTTTTCAACCGTTACAGCGGGTTTGTATTATCTTGGTGTTTTGCAAAAATTAGTTTACGGTATTGCTTGGGTCATGTCTCGGACCATGCGCTTGTCGGGAGCTGAAAGTTTGTCCGCTGCTGGGAATATATTCTTGGGTCAAACAGAGGCTCCATTATTGGTAAGGCCATTTGTGCCCAATATGACGCGATCTGAATTAATGTGTCTGATGACAGGCGGTATGGCCACAATAGCTGGTGGGGTTTTGGCCGGATATGTTGCATTCTTAGGAGGGGATGATCCTGCTGAAAAAGCAAGATTTGCCTCTTACTTATTGAGCGCCTCAATTATGAATGCTCCTGCGGCTATAGTCATATCAAAAATATTAATACCAGAAACCAATCCAGACGGAATTGATGATACTTTGCATGTTAGTCAAGATAAATTAGGGGTAAATTTAATAGACGCTTTATCGAATGGAGCTGCAGAAGGCCTGAAATTGGCCTTAAACATAGGCGGGATGTTGTTGGCTTTTATAGCCGTTATAGCCGCCATTAATTATTTTTTGGGAAATTTAATAGGAGAGTGGACAGGCTTGAATGCATTTGTGGCCAGCTCTACTGATGGAACTTTCAATAGTTTTAGTTTAGAATATATTTTAGGACAAGCTTTCCGACTCTTTGCATTTGCCATGGGAGTGGAATGGAAGGATACTTTGGCTGTTGGTAGTTTGCTGGGACAGAAAACAGCTATTAACGAATTTGTGGCTTATTTGGGTTTGGCAGAAATGAAAACGGCCAATATACTAAGCGAAAAATCAATTATCATTGCTACTTATGCCCTTTGTGGATTTTCCAATTTTAGTTCAATCGCTATTCAAGTGGGCGGAATAGGTGGGATGGCGCCTAACCAACAGGGTAACCTTTCGAAATTGGGGATGCGAGCACTTTTAGCCGCCACTTTGGCCTGCATGATGACGGCAACCATTGCCGGGGCTTTGGTGGAGTAAAGTTTTATTTTTAAAACATTGTTTAAAAAGAGGTTTTAAATATTTTTATTCATTCAAAATAAACCCATTGGGATTCGGACACAAATTTTTATAAAATTCCAATTCCGATGGACCACACACACCAGGGAAATCACCTATTTTGTTTTTCATATCTGTAATCAATTGAAAATGTAAATGCGGTGGCCAGTCTCCATTTTCAGGATAAGGCCCCAGTTCACTAAATTTTTGACCTTTCTTGATTAAATCGCCTTCTTTTATGTTTTTTAAGCTTTTGAGGCTTAAGTGTCCGTAAAGTGTATAAAATTTTTGCCCATTTAATTCGTGTTCTAGTATAATAGTGGGTCCATAATCCCCAAAATTATTATTGTTGGCAAAGCTGTGGATTTTTGAATCCAATGGAGCGTAAAGCGGATGAAATGCTTCACACCAAACATCTACTCCCAAGTGCATGCAGCGTGATTCCCCTTGTTGGAAATGGGTACTTCTTTGGTAAATCGTTCGGTTTTCTAAATAGCCACCGTGGCCATATTTCTTCTCACTCTTTTTTAAATATCCAAAAACATATTCATTAAAAAGCGGGGTGGATTGAAGATCAAGCTTCAATAAATCAGCATTTTGATTCGAGAAATCCAATAATACACTGTTATTGGGATTTAACCATTCGCCCATAATGGGAAATAAATCATTTTGGTCAAGTTGCATTACTGAAGGTTTTATTAATTTGCGACAAACTTAGCAATTCCTTGATAGACAAAAAGAGAAGACTGGAATAAATGATTTCTAAAAAAAACTACCATGAGGAATAATCCCCACGGCAGTATATTTAACTTAACTGAAAAAAAACTATCTTATACTTTCGATAAATTGGGTTTTGGGGCTCCTGCCATAATTTCCTCATTCGCGAAATCTTCAAATTTCTTGAAATTCTCATTGAATTCTTTGGCTAATTTGTTTGCCATTAGATAATAACCAGTGTCATTTTTCCATGTTTCCCTTGGACTTAATACCTCAGAAGGAACATCAGGGCAAGTAGCTGGAATGGCACAACCAAATATGGAATGGTTTCTATAACCCACTTCATCTAATCCACCATTTAAAGCAGCCGTAATCATAGCCCTGGTATATTTCAATTTCATTCTGGAACCAACACCATAAGGGCCTCCAGACCAGCCAGTGTTAATCAACCAAACGGTAACTTTCTGTTCGTCCATTTTCTTACCCAGCATTTCCGCATATTGCGTAGGGTGCAAAGGAAGAAAAGGTGCTCCAAAGCAAGCACTGAAAACGGTTTGTGGTTCTGTTACACCGGCTTCCGTACCTGCTACTTTAGCCGTATATCCAGAAATAAAGTGATACATGGCCTGTCCTTTGGAAAGCTTGGAAATTGGAGGTAAAACACCATAAGCATCACAAGTCAGGAAGAAAATATTTTTAGGAATTCCACCTATTGAAGGAGAAACGGCATTATCAATATGATGAATAGGGTAGGCTGTTCGGGTATTTTGGGTAACCTCCGTATTCTCATAATCTACAGTCCTAGTGTCAGGGAAAAAGCGCGTATTTTCTACTATAGCTCCAAACTTAATGGCTCTAAAGATCTGAGGCTCTTTCTCTTCTGTAAGGTCAATGGTTTTGGCATAACAGCCACCTTCAAAGTTGAATACCCCATTTTCAGTCCAACCGTGCTCATCATCACCAATTAATCCTCGGTTTTCATCTGCAGATAGGGTAGTTTTTCCTGTACCGGATAATCCAAAGAAAATAGCAGTATCACCATCAGCTTTTTCACTCATATTTGCAGAGCAATGCATAGAGAGCACACCGTGATCGGTTGGTAAGGTGTAATTCAGTACCGAGAAAATGCCTTTTTTCATTTCACCGGCATAACCAGTTCCACCAATCAAAATAATATTCTTAGTAAAGTTTACAATGGCAAAGTTTTTTTGTCTTGTTCCATCTACCTCTGGATCGGCTTCAAATTCAGGAGCGTTGATAATGGTAAAGGTAGGTTCAAATGTTTCCAGCTTATATTTTTCCGGTCTAAGGAACATATTGTAGCAAAATAAATTATGCCAAGCTTGTGTATTGACTACCCTTAAATTTAATCGGTAGGTTTTGTCAGCACCTGCATAGGCATCCCTCACATATACTTTTTTATTCTCAAGGAATTTGAGCATTTTCTCATGAAGTGCATCAAATTTATCAGGATCAAATGGAATATTGATATCACCCCACCATACGCTATCTTTAGTTCTATCATCTTTTACGATGAATTTGTCTTTAGGCGAACGGCCTGTAAATTTACCGGTATCACACATCAGTGCTCCAGTATCGGTAAGCACTCCTTCCTTATTGGCCAGAGCATGCTCGGTCAATTCAGCTGGGCTAAGGTTCCAATAAGCTTCTGCAACATTTTTTAAACCCAGTGCTTCTAAACCGGATTTAGCGGATTTCAATCCAAATTCCTTCATTTTTTATATGTTTTGCTAGGTATAACATGGTTTGGTTGGCAAAGTTAAAGAATTTACTTTGCTTAAAAAGTAATTTTTAAATCATTTACAAATGTTTAGATAGTGTATAGAATACACTTTCTATCGAAAATAAAGCCGATTGTCACATTCTATTTGTTTTAATGAAAAGCCCGTATTAGATTTAGCATTTCGATTTTTAAAATTAAGTTAACTTATAGATAATATGAATTCCGAAAAAACTTTTTTTGGTCATCCTAGAGGATTAGCAACATTATTTTTCACAGAATTTTGGGAACGTTTTAGTTATTATGGAATGCGCGCCCTTTTAGTACTTTTTCTGGTAGATTCCATCGAAACGGGTGGATTTGGCTTAGATGATAAATCGGCAAATGCAATATATGGCCTATATACTATGTTTGTTTATTTATTGGCATTGCCGGGCGGTTGGTTAGCAGATCGTTTTTTCGGATTACAAAAAGCAGTTTGGTATGGTGGTATTATCATTGCTTGTGGCCATTTTTCCATGGCAATACCTACTGAAGAATTCTTTTTTATTGGTTTAATTCTTATCGTAATAGGGACAGGATTATTAAAACCCAACATTAGCAGTATAGTTGGAGGGCTTTACAAAGATGATGAACCGGCCAGACGAGATGCCGGTTTTTCTATTTTTTACATGGGGATAAATTTAGGTGCAGTCGTTGCTCCATTAATAACGGGTTATTTAGGAGAAAGTATTAATTGGCATTTAGGTTTTGCAGCCGCAGGTGTTGGGATGTTATTAGGGGTAATCCAATATAGGGTATCATCAAAATCATTAGGAAACATAGGCGCTAAACCCGAAGGGTTTGATCCAGCCAATGAAAAACAAATTGGTTTCAGAAAAAGAGTGAAGTTGGGGTTATTCGGATTTTTGGCTTTACTTATGCTTCTTGTGTTATTGACTACCTTTGGTTTTTTAAATATTGATGTTGTGAGTGTTGCTGAGGTAGCATTTTATGTAGTGGCAGCCGTATTGGTACTGTTTTTTGCAGCAATTTTTTTATTTGGTGGGCTCAATAAAGATGAAAAGAAAAAAATATGGGCGATTGCTATTTTATTGATATTCTCAGCTGTTTTTTGGTCAGGTTTTGAACAAGCTGGTTCTTCATTGAATTTATTTGCTGAAAGATATACAGATCGATTTATTGGCGGTTGGGAAATGCCAGCTTCATTCTTGCAAAGTATTAATCCAACCTTTATAATTATATTATCTCCTGTTTTTGGTTGGTTTTGGATA
This sequence comes from Marivirga sp., assembly GCF_051117495.1. NCBI lineage: Bacteria > Pseudomonadati > Bacteroidota > Cytophagia > Cytophagales > Marivirgaceae > Marivirga > Marivirga sp. The sequence goes on from NZ_JBNPEF010000039.1 coordinate 12,021, forward strand.
CAATTAGCAAAACGAAATCTAAATCCTAGCATTCCGTTAAAATTCGCTTTTGGACTAATCTTCTTAGGGTTAGGCTTTGCAACTATGATTATTGCTTCCTATGTACTTTTATCTGCCGACAAGGTATTGCCAACTTGGTTATTAATAACTTATTTTTTACATACAACTGGTGAATTGTTCTTAAGTCCGGTTGGATTGAGTGCCGTAACAAAATTAGCTCCTAAGCGATTGGTTGGCCAAATGATGGGGGCATGGTTTATGTCTGTTGCTTTTGGTAATTTAATTGCAGGATTGGTAGCAGGTGAATTTGACAAGAATGCTATAGCGGAAAATCCCAGCTTATTACCCGAAATATTCCAATTCATTACTATATTTATTGTTGGGGCTGGTATAATAGCATTGATTATTACACCATTAATTAGAAAATTAACTGGGAATGTCCATTAATTAATTCCCGGCTAATCATATAATTATTATATTTATTCAAAAAATAATTGTAATTTGACAAAAGATAAATTTTAAGCCATTATTTCCCATTTGGAGAAAATGTTAGATACCTTAAGCAAATTTAAAAATCTTAAACAAAGCGAAGAGTTAGTGCTGGCTTATCACGGTATAATTACCGAAAGCCTTACTAATAATCTTTTAACCTTGGCGGAAAATAAACTGGCCATGGTGGAATATAATTCGCGAATCAAAAAGAAGGTATTTAATATTTTAGTGGAAGTATTACAAAACATTTATCATAATCAAGAAGATATTAAAAATTCCAAAGAACCTTTTCAGGAAATTATGATTATGGTGGTGAAAAATCCCACCTCCTACGAAATTATTTCTGGAAATTACATTAATCAAAATAATATCGAACACCTTAAAAAGCGCATTAAGGAAATAAATCAATTATCGAATGATGAATTGAGAGCTAAGTATAGAAGTAAATTAGACGAAGGTGTATTCTCTGAAAAAGGAAGAGCCGGACTTGGCATTATGGACATGGTTAGAAAATCAGGTCAACCATTGGATTTTGACTTTAAATCCATCAATGAGGATTATGCCTATTTTAGTTTACAAGTGAATATTAAACATTAAGAAAAAACAATATGGATGCTTACTACTTAGAGGCAACACCAAAAACGCCTAAACTTGATTTTAATCCGGATGCTGAGACATTTTTGATATCCGGTAGGTCTATTCCGGAGAATTCTATCGAGTTTTATAAGCCATTGCTCGATTGGTTGGATAAATATGTTCAAAATCCGCTTGAATCTACTATTTTTGAGATTAAATTGGAATACTTTAATACTAGCTCTTCAAAATGCTTAGTGGAGATTTTCCGGAAACTTGAAAAAATCAAAGAACAAGGAAAATCCATCACCATTGATTGGTACTACGAAGAAGAAGACGAGGACATGGAAGAATCCGGTGAGGATTTTAAACAAATTATTAAAGTGCCATTTAAAATGGTAGAGATTAAATAATAATTTATGGCTAAAAATGTTACCCAATCAGATGTTTTTCAAGCAGAAATTGACTTTTTAAATGAGGTCAGGGCTTTAGCAGAGGATGAAAATATCCCTACTGAGAAGGTAAAGGAAAACTATAAATTATTATGCGATAAGTATGACCGTCTAATAGGGGAGGCCAAATTATTAACTTCTGTTAGCGATCGTTTGCATTCCAAACTTAATGAGGCAAATGAAAAGCTTAAGAGACAATCAGATGAAATCAACAAAATCAATGATGACTTAAAGGTTAATAATCAACTTCTACAAGATACTATTGATCAGTTAGTAAAAGCGAAAGTAGGTAGAAAAGCATCCTCTATTGTACTATTAATCGCTATTCTTTTGTTTATTCTTTCTGAAGGAGTTTTAGAGCCTCAAGTAGAGGCATATTTTGGGGATAATAGAATCGGTTTTATATTTAAATTAGGAATTGCGGTTTTATTGAAACCTATTGATGTGGTAGTAGAAAGATATATGATGAGAAGAGCTTTAAAGCAGAGAAATAAGGCTTAAAAAGTAGGACACGGAATAAACTCCTTCTTTCTTTTCTTTTTCAAGGTAGCCTCAAAATCAAAAATAATTGAAATTTCATGAGCACCGCCAGAAGCACCTCCAAATTCTGATATTGTAAAATCATAGCTGTAACCAGCTTGAAAATCCGGGAACATTAAACCAAACTTAAAAATAAGCGCATCCCTATCGTACAATCCTTCATTAGGCTCAGTTTTTTTAAATGGCACGCCTCTGTACCATAACCCAGCAGATATTGGATCATAATGCCAGTTAAAGCCTACATCTAATTGATCATTGATGCCTTGTCTTTTATATACAAAAGATGGGGCGATACTCGATATGTGGTCTAACTTTTTAGGGCCTCTGTATAATGGAATTCTGATACCACCGTGAATGCTTATTTTCATATTCAAAGGATTGGAATCTCCAATTAAGGACATTTCAGGTTGCGTTAAGTGATGAAGTGCGATACCTCCCCATAACATTTGGCTGTATAGCAACATTCCCCCGGAAAAGTCAAAAAACTGTATGTTTTGGATGTTGGCCAATTCATTATCGAAGGATACGCCCCTGTTATCTAATAGCTGATCTCCTAAAGTAAGGCCGTTTTGATTTAAGCCCGTAAAATTATAGGCAAATTGCAAACCGGTACTCAATACTAATTTTTTTCCAAGCGCTACACGGTAGGAATATAAAAAACTAGCATTGGTATTCCCTAAATTTCCAGAACCGGCCACATCCCGGGTAATCATCAATCCAAATCCACTGCTTAAATAATCAAGGTTGTAATCATAAGCTAAAGCATTGGTCACATAAGCCCGGGGTAAACTAGGCCATTGTATCCGTGAATTGAGCGTAAAGCGGTGCATTTTTCCTAAGCCCGTAAATGCTGGGTTTAGATATAATGGAGATTCATGGTACTGCGAAAATTGAAAGTCCTGGGATTTGCTCTCAAATCCTAAGAGGGACAATACAACCATTGCACCAACGATAAGTAGTTTATCTAAACTTTTTATTTGATTTATATTCATTCATACCCTGATTCAAACCTGCAATATATAAACTAAATGTACTACTCAAAATTATTACCTAATGAGTGTTATATCCCCAACTTTTGTCTCCCTACGACCATTTTCATATACCAATTCCAAGCGGTAAACATATACTCCCTGAGGCATTAACACACCATTGAAATAACCATCCCAACCTTCATCCTTATTATTAGATTCAAATAGTAATTCCCCCCATCTGTTATAGATTTTCATATTAAACTGTGAAACTCCTTCTACCCTTGGAAGGAAATAATCATTCTGGAGCGGATTATCACTTGCGGTTCCCGGCCCTGCTCTACTTGGTGTAAAGGCATTAGGAACATCTGATTCCCCACCCAATATCACTTGTACTTGGGATTTTAAGCTTACAGAATCCGTACATCCAGTCTCACTATTAATGGCAATCAAAGTGATGTCATAAAGCCCGCTATCCGGATAGGCATGAATAGGCTCAAATTCAAAAGACTCATTTCCGTCACCAAATTTCCATATATATTCATCCGCACCTTGGCTTAGGTTTACAAATCTAACTTCTTCTCCTGTAAATACTGAACGGTATTCATCCGGTATTGTAAAAGAAGCTTGAGGGGTTGCGTAAACTTCAATGAATTCTTCCTTGATCATTTGTGTCCTTTGGCCCGTAATATTTGAAGCGGATAACGTTACGGTATAAGTTCCAGGATTACGGTAAACATGCGTTGGATTTTCAACGGCAGCAACCCTTTGACCATCACCAAATTCCCACTGATATGTAGAAGGGTCAGCAAATTGGGTTAAGTTTTCAAATTCCACTACTAAAGGTAAACAACCTTCTTTTGGATTTGCATCAAAATCCACTATAGGCGGAATTGCTCCAATAGTAACAGTAGCTTGGTAAGTATCTGTACATTGACCATTTGTAGCAGTCATCCTTATAACAAATTCACCATAAGTACCATATTCGTGTGGCGCAGGATCTACTTCATTGGAAATAGTACCATCTCCAAAATCCCATTCATATTCCCACTCATTTTTGTTGGTGGTGTTATTGGTGATGTTTACAGTGCTTTCCGGTAATACCATGTTTTCAGGAGTGGCTTCGAAACTCGCTTCCAACTCTGGAAAAACTTCTTTTAATACACTGCCACTTACAGTCCCACTGCAATTATCAGGAGCGTTACTGTCCACTACAGAAACCAGTGAATAGGTGGTGGTAACAGTAGGGGAAACAGGTTCAAAATGTCTATTAAAGGAAGTGGTAAATGTAAAGTTTTGGCTTCCATTTGTATAGGTAATGGTCCAAGGTCCAGCTCCTGTTTGGTCAAAAGTTAATTCAGTCTCCTCTCCATAACAGATTACATCGTCTCCAGAAATTTCTGAGGTAGGTAAGTTATTTACATTGATACTTATTGGACCGCCTAAGCTATTGCCCAAACACCCTCTATTGTCCCTTAATTCAATTACTCTATAAACAGTGGATACTTCAGGAGTTTGGCTTATAGATTCACCATTTTGAAGGTTATTGTATGCAATGGTATCTTGATTAGCGGTTATTAATACATCAAATGGTCCATCTCCGGTGAAATTAAATGTCAGTGGACTGCTATCTCCTAAACAGATGGTATTATTACCTTCAATTTCAACTTCAGGCCTGTCAAAAGCGGTGATGGTGGCAGATCCACTTACATCCCCAGAGCAATTGGGCGTATTAGAATCTATTACATCCACTAAAGTATAATTTTTAGTGCCAGGTGCCGCACTAATGGTCACAATTTCAGTATGGGTATCCGTATTACTATTGAATCCTGCTTCAGGAGTAACATTAGCTAATGTAAATATATTTTCACCATCCGTATATCGAACATTCCAAGGCGGGGTTCCTGTTAAATTAAATTCTAATTCTGTAGGCGTATTCACACAAACATTATTCTGACTTCCTGAAATGGTGGCACTAGGTTTTGGATTCACTTCAATGGTGGCATTACCTGAAACATCCCCTGAACAGACAGGTGTATTTCCATCTGTTACGCTTACCAAGCTATAGGTGGTAGAGTCGGTTGGGCTTACCGATTCAATGGTTACAGGATTATTACTGTTGATAGTGAAATTTGAGTTTCCATCAGTATAGACTACTTCCCATGGACCGATTCCTGTTAAATTAAAGAATAGATTGGCATTATTGCCTTCACAGATGGTAGTAGAGCCTGATAGGGTCGCAGTCGGCTTAACATTTACTGAAACAAAGGCTGAACCGGAAATACTGGAAGGGTTACATGCTGGATATTCTCGGTCTTCTACGCTTAATAAGAAGTAATTTGTTGAAACTGTAGGTTTTACATATTCTATATGTCCATTTGGAATATTCAATAAAGTGTCATTGCTTACTCCATTATTATAGATAACATCAAAATTTTGACTCCCAGGACCTGTTAAGTTAAAAATTAAACTAGTAGAATCACCCGGACAGATAACATTATTGCCATTTAGGCTCAAAGTACCGCTTGGTCCCGTCAAAATGCTTACAGGATGGAGCGTAGGGTTTCCAAAACAGCCATTACTGTCTATTTCAATAACTTGCACATTTCCGGAGAAACTACTGAAATTAACATTGATGGAATCGCCAGTTGGGGTAGAGTTTATAATAAACGCGCCAGAAGGCAATGACCATTGATAATTAGATCCATCCGAAGCATCAACAATAAAGGGAATTTGCTGTGCAAATGCACATACTTCATCTGGACCAGTTATAGCCGGACTATTAAATTCAGGGAAAACGGTTAAAGAATCAATGGCTGCGGTATCATAGCATATAGTACCATTAGAAATATCAGAGAATACGTTATATCGAATTTCAAAAATCTGAACACTGTCACTGCTATTGGAGAAGGTTTCAGCAACCGCTCCATTGTTTGACGGACTATTATCAAATGGCACCCAAGTGTTGGTACCGGCCACTCTTTTTTCATATTGATGATTACCGCTGATTCCTGATTGTAGGGAATTACTGGTGAAATTGACCAGGAGGGGAGAACAACCTTGTTCTTTATCCTTGAAAAAGCCGGCTTGAACTCTTGGGTTTAAATTTACTGGCTTGCTAACACTAGCAATACATCCATATTCAGTTTCGATTGATAAATTGACTGTATAGGTATCAGATCCAAAGAAACTAGCTCGATTACTAAATGTATGATTTACATTATCGTTATTATCAGTTACGAAAGTTTGCCCATCTCCCCAGTTCCATGTAAGTTCAAAATCAGCATTGGTAATATTATTGGTAACGACCTCAAATTCAAAGTTATAATCCTCACATAATGTGTTGGAAGGTAAAATATCAAAATCAATATCAGGTTCTTGATAAACCCTAACTGTTTGACTTGATTCAGCTATGCAACCTGCAAATGTTTCTGCTATTAAGATGACATCATAATCTATAAATGGTGATCCTGCCGGTACTGTTAAATTTGATAGGGTTAAACCATTTAAACCACTTGGATTACTTGGACCTTTAACAATGGTTCCAGTATAACCAGAAACCAGAGTGCCATTGGGTCTTCTTACTTCGTAAGATAAATTAAAATCATTGCCAGAAGGAACACTACTGGTTTCATTGATAATGCTAAATGAAAATGGAGCACAACCTTCGGAAATGTTTGTATTAAAATCAACAGTAGGACTTTCATTTATTCCCAGTGAAATAGGAGGGTCAGAAGCCACATCACATGTGCTTGGTAATAATGCGTTTAATCTAATTTCATAGTTGGCTGAATCAGTAAAAGTGTATTCGAAAATATTAGCTGGATCAGATTCCCTGAACTCCTCGTTTCCAGTTAGAGTAGTTCCATCAATTACTGTAGTTGATCCATTATCAAGATTTGAAATAATCAATTCCCATTCAGTTCCGGCAGGCACATCAGCAGGATTTGTATTATTTACAAAACCATAGACAGCAGGAGTGCAAAATTCATTTCCAACGGTATTTAGCACTACATTAATATCATCTTTTGGAAGTATAGTATCATTAAATGGATCAGACAAATCCCCAACGCAATTAAAAGGGTTGGTTGTCTGCAACCTCACCTCAACATTTACATTAGGATCTCCTACATCGGGTCTGTTGTAGCTCACCCAGAATTCAACTCCGTCATTCTGAGTAGAAAGTGTATCAGTAGTAGGTTGTACTTGCCAATCATAGGTTAATAATCCGGGTTGAACCGCTTCGAAGTAATAAGTCACGGAATCGCAGGTTACTACGGTGTTAGTAGGATTGAATTCAGAACTTGGTCGTGGAAGTACACGAACTGTTCTTTGAGAATTATTGACACATACACCATCAACAAAAGGTTGCAAAACAACGGTATAATTAATGGCCGCAATACTTGGGAAATCATTAGTAAATTCAAATGAAAATTTATCATAGTCAGCTTCTCCAGATTCAAGTGTGTCCCCTCCCAGTAGCGTAGAGCCATCGAAGACTTCCCAAACCAAAGAATCACCAGGATTTAATAAATTATCCGTTGGGTTGTCAATTTGAAAGTAAAATTCGTAAGGAGAACAATAGTCAACCAAAGGATCATATAAGTCAGTAAAAGTAGGCTCATCATAAACCTCAAAACCAGAGGCACTACCTGGTAGAACAGTAACCGTTATTGGATCACTGATGACACTACATCCATTATCCCCATTAGCGACCAATTCGATTGTATAAATCTCGTTTGAACCTGTGTTATTAAAGAAAATATTTGGGGATACCGATTCATCTGGGTCTCCGGGTGCTCCAATTGGTTCGTAGATTGTAGTACCTAAACTATCAATTTGTAACTCATAATCAACAGGGTCAACTGAAGCATCATTTAAAGACTCATCTGTGATATTGGTAAAAGTTAATAGAGTTCCGGGACAAATAGGATCACCAGTGTATGGGTCGCCTGCTGAATTGCCTTCATAATCGTTTGTATATGAAGCTTCTAGGTCTGAAAGTGGATTGTGTTTTACTTCTACCTCATATTGGATAGTATCTGTGCATCCATTAGTGGTTTCAACTACCAGGGCTACATCATAAGTTCCTGGTTGAGACTCGATAGGTTCAGCAGCTCCGTCCGTCCCGTCTAAAAATCTGTTAAAATCATTATTATTGTTAACATCCCTTTCAATATTAAAACCTGCCACCGCATCAAAACTAAAATCCCACATCCACCTGACAATTTCATCCCCATTGACTTGAGGGTTTATGCCATTTGTTGCATCCGCTATATTGAAAAATAAAGTTCTATTACTGGGGTCATCATCACCTGCACAAACATCATCAGTTTCAAAATCGGCTTCTGGGGTGTCATATATAAAAACATTAACAGTATCAGATGATTCACAGCTTGTTGTACCGTCTCTAATTTCTAATACAACTTTAAAATGCCCGGTTGAATTAAATGTGTAAGGAGATAATGCTACAGGATTATCTGGAGTAGCTGTTTGTCCACCATAAGCACCGCCACCAAAAACAATTAAGTCATCATTATCAAATATTGTCCATCTAGATTCTGTTGAGGCATTTCGATCTGGGGTTTCATCCGTAAATGTAAAATCAATAGGAAGTTCACTTTCGCATAAATTAATAGAAGTGATGGAAATATCTGTGCCTCCGCCACTTAAATCGTCTGTCCCAATAGTTGGAGTTGGTGTTTCTATTATCTCTATTATTTTGTCTTCAAAAACTGTACAATTTCCTGTTAAATCTGTATCTGAATTTTGTACGAACATTCTTATTAATTTATCCCCAGAAGAAGAAAAAGCATTCTGTAAATCTCCAATTTCATCGCTTAGCCAGGTGAATTGATCATCATTTCTATCAAATATGAGTGGGTCTGTATCATTTGGACCATCAAAAATTTGCCAACTATATTCAAAATCTGGAGTTTGGTTAGTTGTAGAACCTCTTAATCTAATATCTTCACCTGGGCAAAAGGTAGTCTTTTGATTTAGTCCAGGACCATCCGTGGATATTGTGAAATCTAATCCTTGTGGGGGCTCAACTATTTCGATAATAGCATATCTTTCTATAACAGGTATGGGGCCTCCAAGTGGATTACAAGGCCCCCAATTTTCAAGTTTAATTTCAAATACTTGCCCTACAGTTGCCGTAGCTGGTACTGTCAAATCGAGTGTTGTAGAAACAGCATCCCCAGGGCCTACTATTGCTGGATATTCTTCAATTGTATTAACGTCACTTCCGGGGACATCAGCCTGAGGAGGTATATAATCTTGATCTCCTGCATTTGAACCATCTAATGTTACGCCATTGCTAAGCTCAATATCATCAATTCTACCAAATGGAGCGGCACCATCCGTTGTATTATATGTCCATCTTACATTTCTTAAATCTTCATTTGGATTGTCAGTGTCAGCTGGATTAACGCAATTAAAAGTAGTGTTATCATCAAAATTTACTGTTACTTGATCACCAGCACAAACTTGAATTAATATCGGGTCAATATTTACAATTCCGGGGATATCTTCGTCTGTATCCCAATAATTTACTAAATTTATTATTGTAGAAGCTGCACATTCATTTCCGTCAATAACCAATCGTGCTGTAATATCATAGAAACATACGTTTTCGTTTGTGGGATATATTTTTCGTGCAACTGTATTTCCAGTATAAGTTTGAGAGCCTACAGTAAATGTAGCACCATTACCATCACTCAATTCCCAGGTTGTCCCAAAATTATTCGTATTGTATGTATTATCAGTACCGTCTCCCCAATCGACTATTACATCTACATCCGCTCCAACAGGTATGTTGGCATCAAATGATATATACCAGTCAACTGTTACTGGTGCACAAAAAGTACCTAGTCCTGCAGCTCCTTCAACTCTAATTTGTTGGCCATTTCCAGCGCCAAATGAAGCATCAGCGCATGTAAATTGCGCTTTCACTGAAATAGTTGTAAACAGAAAAAGCACAACCAATATCGAAGTGTAAGTAAATTTTATATGACTACCCGATTTAACCATTATACAAACATACTATTTAAAGTTGGTGCGCAAAAAACATAATTTCATCGAACAATACATCTGATATATCGAAATACAAATTAATATAATTATATATAAAATATGAATAGGAACATATTAAGCCACTTTATAACTGTTTAACAAATTCTTTTACAAACGTATTGGTCAGTAACCTTACAACAAACTTACTTTTAATACTTTAAATATAAGTGATTTTATATTCATAATATAATTTTATCTATAATAAAAATGATTATTTTACGATTGAGCCTTGTTTAATCTTTATTTAAAAACTTGGCATCATTTTTAATCCTTGCACTTGATAAAATATTATATTTGCCCCATGAAGAAATTATTGTTTTTGTTTTCTTTGAGTTTTATCCTAATCTCTTGCCTACCAGATGAACCCACTTTTGATGCTTTCCGAAGGGTAGAGGTTCAAAGGTTGCTATCTAATCAGGAAGCTAAAAGATGGGTCTTGGAAGAAAGATTGCTGTTCAATGAGGAAGTGGCCTTTGATTCTTGTGAGGTTCCAAGACAAGTTATTTTTAATTTCACTTCTGCTGGCAATGATAAAGATTCTCTTTTTTATATTAATCCCGCTGATACTTGTGGAAACTTAACTGATACATTAAGAGGGTTTTGGTTTGTGCCTCCTACTCAAACGCCTGAAACAACTATTGATACCGTGGTTTTTGTTTGGGGAAGTACTGATACTGCATATTTTCAAATTGAAGATTTAAATCCTGAAAGCTTCTCCTTGAGTACTTTTTTTGAAGTGGATAGTTTGTTCGAAAGTTTTACCCATTTTCCTTTTCCGCCAGTAGTAGAGGATGATGAAGATGATGATGAGGAAGACGATGGGGAAGACGAGGAAGCAGAAAACTAGGAAAGCTCATGTCGGACATTTTCAATGTCCGACATTTCTGCCTGCGGTTTGATTCGTCTAAATGCTAGGTTTTTATATCGCTCAGATGGAATGGGAACTCTTTTAAGATTTTTATTTTCTTTCGGCGAGATAATACTGTCAATTTTTGGTGTCTTATGAATTATCCGTCAGATCGAGGGTTTTTAATAGTAGGAAGTTCAATCCCTAATGAGGAAGGCCCATGTCAGACATTTTCAATGTCGGACATTGTTCTGTTTAGTTTAGCGCTTATATCCCAATGACATGAAAAATGCCCGACATTTTTGCCTGCTTATAATAGGCAAAATATCGCTCAGACGGAATGGAATCTCTTCTTAACTTGTCAATATTCCTAAGGAGAGATAGTGCCATTTATTTATGATGCAGATGTATATTATCCGTCAGATCGAGGGATTCCAACAGTAGGAGCTTCAACTTCTAATGAGGAAAGCCTATGTCAGACATTTTCAATGTCGGACATTTGTTTTAATGTAATTATTCCGTCAGATCGAAGGGACATATATTTTGATATTTTAAATTAAATTCTTTAGGACTGTTTTGAGCGATAATTTCTGAAGTCTTTTTAAAATATCTTCATCATTTTCAATCCCTTCTGGCAACCATTTTTCGGCTGTTACTCCTATAAAAGCTAAATCAATTTCCTGCAGACTGGATTGCATATTTTGATTTTTTAATTTTTCAGTGAGAAGGTGAAAATCCTTGTCCGGTTTAAGGAGTTCATCATAATGTAGTTGTAAAGCCTTTATGACGGCATTTCGTTTTTCAAGAGGTGTCGGCTCTTCGTCCAATTCTTCACTTTTTAACCTTATATTACCGATACTTAGATCCTGGCTGACGATAAATTCATCTTCATCAAAATCCCATCGCACATTTCTATGGTTTTTAAGTAATGGCATTAAGTCTTTTGGATTTAGGGGTGCTGCCAAAAAGATTTTTCCCATTCCACTTCTGGCATCCATATTGGCTACAGTCAACCAACTTTCATCTGCCAAATCATCTTTATGGCCTATTGCGGCTATGCTTCCATTCGATAGTTGAAATTGCGCATTATTTCCCCTTTTGGCCGAAGCTATTCTATCTGGATATGACATTGCAAGTAGGTAACCAACTGCGTAAGGATCAACAGTTTGATTTTCTTCCTTAACCTTTAATAATTCTCTATAAGAATGTGCTATTTTTTCAATTTTCTTAAAATTTCTCCCTAATCTCTTTTCATTTCTCAGGGTTCTTAAGAGTTGAATTCTTTCACTTATATCTGCTCCTGCTTTTTTGTATAATGGGTCTTTTTCTTCTAAAATGGATGCTAAATCAATAGCTAAGGATAAATTATCGGTAGATTTCACCAACATATGCGCTAACCTGGGATGGCAAGGTAGTTGATGCATTTGCTTACCAATTTTGGTGATCTTTTTTTCCTGATCTATAGCTTCCAATTGAATCAATAAGTTTTCGGCATATATTAGCTTATCCAAAGGGGGAGGAGCCAGCCAAAAAAGCTTTTTACTTTCTTGAATATTTCTGGCTGCCAAGTCCAATTTTAAATTGGCTAAATCAGCATAGAGGATTTCCGCCAATCTGTGGCTGGGCTTTAAATTTTGCTCTGCCTCAGTCCACATTCTGTAGCATTTTCCAGGAGCTAATCTACCCGCTCTCCCGGCTCTTTGTGTAGCCTCATCCTGAGAAATACTTTGGGTTATCAGACTATTTAAGGCGGTATTCGGGTCAAAAACTGAATTTCTTTTTAAACCTGTATCAATCACTACTTTGATGCCTTCAATGGTCAAACTGGTTTCTGCAATGGAAGTAGCCAATACTACTTTTCGTTTTCCCTGAGGATGGGGTTGAATGGCGGTCCACTGTTTATGCCATGCTAACTGTCCGTATAGCGGATAAATTTCGGCTTTAACTTTATCCTTTCTAAGCAAATCTTGGATATTTAAAATCTCTCCCTGTCCAGGTAAAAATACCAAAATATCCCCTTTATCTTCCTTTAGGGATTTTTTGATTTGTTCTGTAGTTAATTCAGCTAACAGTCGTTGATCTAAATTTCCTGCATATACAATATCAACTGGATACTGCCTGCCTTTACTGGCTACCACTTTTGCGTTCAGTGCATTTGCCAATAATTGCTGATCAAGGGTAGCAGACATGATCAATAGCTTTAAATCAGGCCTAGAATTTTGCTGAGTGAACCGGGCTAAGGCCAAAGCGACATCTGCATGAATGCTTCTTTCATGAAATTCATCAAAAATGATGATGGATACATCATTCAATTCTGGGTTCCTATCCATCATTTTATTAAGGATTCCTTCGGTGACCACTTCAATTTTAGTAGTATCAGTTACCCTAGTTTCAAACCTGATTCGGTAGCCGACTGTTTTGCCAATTTCTTCACCTAAAAGTTGGGACATCCTTTGTGCTATGGATTTTGCGGCTAATCTTCTAGGCTCCAACATGATGATTTTTTGGCCATCTTGAATCATTTCCAAAAGTGCTAAAGGTATGATGGTGCTTTTCCCTGCTCCAGCTTCCGCATTAAGGATTAGGTTTTGTTCTTCCTTCATTTTTTGGACTACTTCGGGAAGAATCTTAATTATTGGCAAGTTGATTTGAGAGAAGTCAATTATTGGCATTCTGCAAAGGTAATTGACTGTTTTTATATTCTGATAAATGATTTCAACAATTCACCCAGATAAATGGATTTCTTTAAATCATAATCAGAAACTGCTAATGGTGTTCAGTGCGACATTCCCAATAAATTCAGAATTAATATTTTAATCTCTGATTAAAATATTAATTCTGAATTTAATGATTTGTCTGAAGAATTGCCTGATATGAAGTATTTGAAACAAGTTTCAATTATTCTAGATTCCTTTTTTCAAAGGAATGCACGGAATTGAATTTGTAGATAAATTGATGTTTTATCTTATTGATTTTATGGCTTATGTAATTTCAATAAAATAAAACAGTCTGACACACAAAGCATCAGACCGTTTTACAGTAAAATCAATTAAAATGTCTGACCTTCATCTCCTCCTGATTTTTGGTCATCATTGGAAATCCTGCTTCTCTTTTGTCGAGCTTTATAATCAAGCTGACCAAATTTATAGCTGAAATTAATACCAAAAGAACGGAAAGGGATGGCAAATACATTTCTTTGATAGAAGTCGCTATCCTCTTGCCCTAATTCACTTTCAAATGGTTTTCTTTTTTGAAATGGCTCAATAATGGATAAACCGATGCTTCCTCTCTTATCCCAAATTTGTTTTTTGATACCCATTCCAAAGATTGAAAATGCCGGATTAAATCCTTGTAAAGTTTGTCTTCTTGGTCTGGCAAAACCAAAAGCATCAATTGTCCAATCATTAGGTAACTTGATATTGGAATTAATATTTCCGCTGAATAACCAAGCATTATTTTCAACTTCTTGACCTTGAATTATCCCTTCTGACATAAAGTAATTTGCATTTACGCCCCCTCTGATGGTCCAAATTTTAAACAATTCTGTTGAAATGAATAAATTACTACCCACATTCTGTTGTGTGCCCACGTTTTCAAAAGTAGTTACTGTCGCATCTCTATCAGGATCTTCAAAAATCACGGATTGGATTACTTCGCTAATATCATTGTAGAAGAAGGAAAGGTTTACGGATGTCCCTTTTAAAAATGTACTGAAACCCAATTCGTAATTATCAGATAATTCAGGATTTAGAGTAGGATTACCAAAGCTGATATTTCGGATATTTCCTATTTCCTCATAAGGATTAACATTCCTTAAACTTGGCCTTTGAATCCTTCTATTGTAGGATAGTTTAACGGAATTGAATTTTCCGAATTTTTGATTAACGATAATACTTGGTAACCAGTTTTCATAGGATAAAGGATCGAAATTTCGCTCTGTAGCTTCTTCAAAACTGCCTTGCAGTCCCGTATATTCATATCTTACACCTGCAATTACCCCCAATTTTTTGGTTATATTCGTTTGAGTTGATACATATCCCGCATAAACATCCTGATTATAGTAAAATATGTCAGTTCTATTATCCACAATTTCATATTGATCTGATTCTTGTGGTTTAAATTCATACTGAAAATCACTATCAATGTCTCTTATAATGGATTTAAAACCCGTCTCAACTTTAAATTTTTCTCCAAAGGGATGCACATAATCTATTTGAACTGTATTTTCTCTGTTGTTCCCATCATTAATATTTCTCGCCACCTCATAATTCAGTGGCGTATCTTGATCAATTTCAAATTCTTGATCTCTCACATTACCATCAATTTTATAGGAAGCTGAAAACTCTCTTCCTTCTTGTTCAGGAAATTTCATCACATAATCTAAAGACCATTCGTAACCCCAGTTTTGAGAAAAGTTATCTTGGAATCTTTGAAATGAGCTTTCGTTTCCACCCAAATTTTGAGAAACGGTGTTGGTTCCTTCAGAATTGCTGTTGAATCCACGTAATCGTAAACTTGTAGATAAACTATGGAATGCATTAAAATCATAAAATGCTCCCATATTGCCAAAATAGCCTAATCTATTGCTTAAATTTTCTCCATTTTGTTCCCTTATGTTAGTCTGTCCATTTACTTCAGTTTTCTGATAAAAATCGGTAGTGGCATATTGTGGCCAAGAATAAAAAGAACTTCCATTTGCGTTAAAGCCTAATCTGCCTTTTCCGGCATTGATGCCCACAACCCCACGGTTGATACGGGTTCCGGCCGTTAAATCCACATTGCCTGCAAAGCCTTGTGGGGTTTGTTTTTTTGTAATGATATTAATAATACCTGCTGTTCCTTCACCATCATATTTGGCAGAAGGAGAAGTGATTACCTCAACACTTTTGATTTGATCAGAAGGAATCATTTTTAGTGCGTCTCCAGTATTGGCACCAAACATACTACTTGGCTTGCCATTGATGAGGATTTGCACATTGGAATTACCTCTCAAAGAGACATTTCCGTCTTGGTCAACTGATAATAAAGGTGCTCTTCTTAAGACATCCGAGGCATCACCGCCCATATTGGCAATATCTTGGTCAGCATTGTAAACAATCCTGTCAATTTTATTTTCAATGGTCTCTCTTCGACCGGAAACCACCACTTCGTCCAATTCATTTGTATCTGCTGAAAGCTTTATGCTTTCAAATGTATAATCAGGTTCTTTAGGTGTTAATTCCACTTCCTGAGTAAATTTTTTGTAACCCACGAAGGAAACCTCCACTATATATTTACCCAACTTCAAACCAACAATTTTAAAGCTTCCATCATCACCAGTAACCACTCCATTAACTGTTTCACCATCTTTGGGAGATTTAATGACTACGGTAGCATAAGACACTGGTTCTGAGGTTTTCTCATCTATAATAGTGCCGTCAATTTTCCCAGTAATTTGAGAATTTGTTCCTCCCCCATAATTGCCTCTTTGTTGTGCAAAGGAAATGCTAGTGACCCATGCTAATGTGAATAGTAATATGTATTTCATAATTTTATTTTCTTGCTATAAAGTTAGACACATAAAAAATGTTTATGTTATTTATAATACACTGAAGGTAATTCTATAGTCTTGAGATTGACTAAGTGATGATAAAAGGAAATGTTGTTTTTATTATACTGAGGATGGATTTAATACAATTTTCTTACTGTCGTAAACCAAATAACTCATACAAACTATTGCAGTGGCGAGATCCGCAATTGGGAAAGCAATCCATATTCCATTTAATTCGTAAAAATTAGGCAGTATAAGTAGGAGTGGGATAAGAAAAAATCCCTGTTTGGTTAAAGTGAGCAAAAGTGCAGGCAGTGCTTTTCCCAATGCTTGAAAGTAAGCCGCACTAATTAATTGAAAGGCAATTAGAGGAGTCATTAAAAAAGTAATTCTTAAAGCAGGAACAGTTTGCTTGATCAAATCCTGGTCATTTGTGAAGATACTTACAATCTGTGGAGTAAAGATTAAAATACCTGCATATATTATAGAGGAAAGCACTGTGGCAGAAATAATGGCATTTCTTAAAGTTAAACTTACCCTTTTAAATAATTCAGCTCCGTAATTATAGCCAATTATGGGCATAGAGCCTTGAGTTATCCCAATAGCAGGTACGTTTACCAGCATCATCATCCTGTTTATGATACCGTAAACAGCAATGGCACTTTCACCTCCGTACTTGAATAAAGAATTATTCAATACTAAAAATAGTAAGCTGACTACTCCTTGGCGGGCGATAGTAACGGAACCAATGGAAAAAATTTCTCCAGTGAGCTTAAAATCCAACAATAAATCTGATCGAGTTAATTTAAAACCTGTTTTTCCTTTTAAGAAAAAATATCCGGCATAAGAAGCACTGAAAAGATATGAGAATGTTGTAGCCCAAGCGGCTCCTTCAATTCCCCATCCTAAGACTGCAATAAAAATAGGATCTAAAATGACATTTACAATGGCTGGTACAATCATGACGACCATGGCTACTTTTGGATAACCTACCGCTCGGAAAATACTGTTAGACATCATAGCAAAAGCCAAAACAGGAATACCCAATAAAATGATTGTAAAGTAATCAATGGTAGGTTGCAATATATCTCCTTTTGCACCAAATACTTTAAGAATAGGCTCTATGAAAATCCAACAGCTTAAGCTAAAAAATATACCTAATATAAAGGTCAAGGTTAATTGATTGCCAAATGTTTTATTAGCTTTTTCAGGTTTTCCAGAGCCAAGAGCTCTTGAAATAATGGAGGCACCTCCAATACCTATTCCCATACCAATAGAAGAAATCAAAAATGTGATAGGGATTACCACAGTTATGGCAGCAATGCCTATAGAACCCACATAATTACCTACAAAAATGGTGTCAACTATGCCATAAATGGATAAAGTAAGAATTCCAATGGCAGAGGGAACTGCTTGTTTTCTTAATAGATAATTTATCGGCTTAGTGCCAAATTCGTCTGATGTGGTCATTAAATGTATTTATTGCAGATATATGTAACTACATATATTATTTAATGTTGTACTATTTCCCAATGAAATTCAAAATTACAATTAAAGTCCACATAATGGTGCGTTTCCAATTAACTTGCACCAATTTGCTTGCAGCACTTTGTATTTCATTTCCTGATTCAATTTGATTATGTAGAGGCACAGCCTGAAAAAAAGTAGAGGCCCATAGCAAAATGATTAATATACATTGCGTAAAAAGAATCCAGTTGAATTGGTTAAATGTTAGGTAGAATGTACTAAAAAGTTGTATCAACATTAATGGCATTACCACTACCGAAATCATATTGGTGTATTTTGGATGCCAAGCCGAAAGATTTACATCATCCATATAGCTAAAGGATGGATAAATAATCAGTTGTACTAACCAGATTAAAATTAATAAACCAAAATCTGATAATTCTTTTAAGTATGGAAGCATTGAAGTGTTCTCGAGATGATTTTACAAATGAAATAATAAAATTATAGTTTTTTATATTCTCTTAATTAGATGTCCAAGGAATTATTTTTTTGATTTTCTAGTGTTGCTTTGTCATTTTTATAATTTCAAAAACATGAAAGTTTCATCATCACAATTAACTTGACAATTCTGGTCTAAAATGAATTCTATAACAAAAGCCAATCGGTGATGTTTAGTCTTTATGAAAAAAACATCCCTTAATGTTGTTACTTACCATAATATTT
The DNA here is from genome assembly GCF_051117495.1 of Marivirga sp. Lineage (NCBI taxonomy): Bacteria > Pseudomonadati > Bacteroidota > Cytophagia > Cytophagales > Marivirgaceae > Marivirga > Marivirga sp. The sequence continues at coordinate 30,690 of NZ_JBNPEF010000039.1, forward strand.
CTTCCAAAGAATGGATTGTCTTTATTCATGGAGCAGGAGGGAGCACTGCCACATGGAAATATCAAATAAATGCATTTAAACCATTTTATAATCTTTTGTTAATTGATTTGAGAGATCATGGAAAATCAAAAAATATTGTACCGGAAGTGGAGCATTATAGCTTTGATTTAATTTCAGAGGACATCAAAACTGTGCTTGATGAGCATCAAATTGAAAAAGCTCACTTCATTACTTTAAGTTTTGGGAGTGTGATTATGCAGGATTTAAGCATCAAATACCCTCATTTAGTTGCCAGTGCTATTTTTGCCGGGGGTATATTTAAAGCTAATAATTTGATTAAATCTTTTGTACAGTTGGCAAGATTTTTCAATATATTTCTTCCTTATAAATGGATGTACAGCATATTTTCCTATTTATTGATGCCTTACAGAAAACATCAAAAATCTAGAAAAATATATCAAAACCAAGCACAAAAATTGACTCCTGGAGAGTATATGAAATGGGTTGGTTTATATAATGAGTTTTTCAGGCTATTAAACCGCTTTTACCATCAAGATATTAACTTCCCTGCACTGGCCATCATGGGAAAAGAAGATTATATCTTTTTAAAGTCAGCCAAAGCTTTTGCTAAAAATCATAAATCTGTATTATTTATGAAAATTAAAGGAGCTGGGCACATTTGTAATATCGACCAGGCAGATATCTTTAATGAATTGGCTTTGTTTTTCACCCATCAACATCAATATAAAACGGAAGATGACTTTCCTGATTTCCAAGCCCAAAAAAGTAAAGCAGGATGAATGATCAATAATCTAAACCAGCCAATCCATTCTGGTACGCATAAACCTATTTCTATGCATGAACCTAATTGAATGAAATATACATGTGAAGGGATAAATGCTAAAAGCATTGCAATTATCAAGTATGAAGCCGTTTTTCTACTGGGATAAAAGAAAACCCCTATAGCTAATATAATTTCAGCTATCCCACTCAGAATATTTATTTTCTCAGGATTTTCGAAGAAGGCTGGAATCAACGGTATATAGAATTCCGGGTTTATAAAATGATTTAGGCCAGCTATAAAGTAAAAACCTGTCAATAAGCGCAAAGACCATTTATTCTCAAGATAATTTCCAATTTGTTTTAACATGAACATCTTTTAAAATTAAGAAAAATGGAATCCACCATATAAAATCATTAGTAATTAAAGTATAAAAGAATTCAAAAGGAACCAATCCTTGCGCATAATTGAATACAAAACCTAATGGGCCAAATATTTTCCCTAAAAAGCCTACCATGATAATAGGCCAATGTTTATGCGGGTTATAGGAGGCCCACCAATATCCCAAACCATATACACCGATGACCATCCCCATACCTTGCCATACCATAGGATGGTTTATTTTTTCCATTCCTACCAACTCAAAAAAATGCTGGGGAAATAAAACCACCCAAGCACCCCAAATTAAATTATAGATTGCAGCGTAACGAAGTACAAGTTTTTGATATTTTAATTTCATAAAAAGCAAACTTGCATTAGTTTGATTTGTTAAATTTTTTAGTGTTTTTAAGTGCTAATTGCAATAAGTTTTTTTAAATCCATTCGTTCAAACTATATTTACAACGAATAAAAGCAGTGTTTTTTACGATAAATATTTTAATATGAGATTGAGTATAAAGATTTTGGTAATTTTTTCAGTTTTAGGTTTAGTTAACCTATCAATTGCTAATGCTCAAGAGGAAGCTAAATTATCTGAGCAGTACCAAAATATGATTGAAAGCAGTGAGACTTTTGAGAAATATAAAGTTATTCCAATTACAAAAGTCAATTCTTTTGGCCAAATATTAAATGATTCCATTAATTCTCTTAATCAGAAGGTCTCTTCCTCAAAAAGCGCTCAGTTAAATGCTGAAAAAGAAAGAGATTCTGCCAAAGCGCAAATGAATGATCTTAAATCGGAATTAGTAGAAGCGCAAAGTAAGGTAGATGAAATGCCATTATTCGGTATTCCTATGACTAAAACTACTTATAATATTGTCATGTGGACACTGGTTGTGATTTTATTGGCCGGATTGGTGATTGTTTACATCATGTTTATGAATAGTTTCAGGTTAACCAAACAAGCAAAAAGAGATAAAGAACGTGTTGACGAAGAATTGGAAGATTTAAGGAAAAGGTCTCACGATAAACAAGTGAAAATTAAAAGAGAATTACAAACAGCCTTGAATAAATTAGAGGAATATAAAAGATAATTATTTTAATATTATCGATATTTTGAAAACCACCTTCGAATGTGCATCATTGTAAGGTGGTTTTTTAATTTAGATCAATGCTGTCCTAAATAATTTAAAATTGAGATAAAAACCTAATCCTTCTGATATTTAATCCAGCTTTATCCATATTCAGGAAAAAGAACCCCCTGTTTGCCTTGATTTTGTAGTTTGGGTGGGTC
>NZ_JBNPEF010000038.1:0-24070 GCF_051117495.1 Marivirga sp.
AACAAGGTGAGGAATATCTCTGCGTGAACATAGCTCAAGGCTTGTTTAGGCGCAAATACTGCTCTCACCTTGCCTTATTGCTTTATTAAAAATACTTATTATTTTTAAGGATTGTAAACATACGAGGCGCAAAGTTTCCGCAAAGGAAAATTTTGCTATCTAGGGCCTGCTTAAAAAGTCTCAAGTGCCTCATATACAATCGGGCTAAGTGACGGAGTATTGTAATACTTCGAGCTTTAGCCCGGGAAGTAGATGAGGTGCTTGAGGCTAGAGCACTTGTAAATCAAATTTTGATTTACAAGTGCAAACAATAAGTAGTTTTAACTTAAAAAAGCTTGCACTTGCTGAAACTATTACTCAATAATCATTGATAAAATACCTTAAATGTACATTTTTATTACGTATTCTGTTTTTAAGCAAGCCCTATCTAGGAATTACAAGATTGTCAGCATTAATGCAAGATATCCTAGGCTGTTTGCAATAAGTTAATTCCCGATAATTCCTGTCCGATTTGATGAATTCCGTTCAATATTTTTTCAGTTTGTTTGGCAGATGGTTTTTTGGTTCCAGAAACGTACTGAGAAAGCAGGCTGGCATTCATTCCAATTTTTTCAGCTAAGAATTTGGAATTGATCACCTTATAGTATTTGAAAAATTGTTGGAAGTCTATTTCAAATTTTATATCGTTGGGCTCAATTTTTACCTTTTCTTCCTCAAAATACAATTCGCTTGCTTCGTAAGCATTCTTTATCAATTCAGGAACAGATAGTGCAGTTGTAAATATTGGATAATGAGCTGAATAAGCAGAAAACCCTGTGTTTGTCTTTTCAACAGTTAATATAATTTTCTTAATGGCCATAATTTTACCTTTTAATTCCTGCGTCTTTAAGAATTTTCTTTTCCAACCCTTTACCCATTTCTTGGCTGCCATGATTCGGGAAAATAATTATTCCTTTTTTTGAATCATGATGCATTTTTATATGTGAACCTTTTTGTGATACTGCATACCAACCATCCTTTGTCAATATTCGATAAAGTTCTTAACACTTCATACGGGTTGGTTTACTCTAGATCATAAAGGTAAATTATTATTTACTTTTTGAGAAACAAATACTTATGAAATTTGATATTTTTTATAATTTATTTCAGTTCATGAAATGCCCCAATAAAGAGATTAAATCTTAACATTTAAGTCTTGTACATTGAATCCTTTAAATACTGAATTTATGGCTTTTCTTTATTTAAAATTCCATAAACCAATTCTCCTAGTCTTTCCAGTAAAAAGTTGACTAACCTAACTCTGAAAACTCGATACTAGATACTGAATACTAGATACTGAACACTCGCTACTAACTAAAGTCCCTGATTTTTAGCAATCAATTCTGCCAAGTCAAAAACTTTTACATTGTGCTCTCTTTCTTTGTTTTTCACACCATCCGTCATCATGGTCATGCAGAAAGGACAGCCAGCGGCAATTACTTCTGCTCCAGTGTCTAATGCTTCTTCTGTTCTTTCGATATTGATCTCTTTATTGCCTTTCTCAGCATCTTTGAACATCTGTGCACCACCAGCTCCACAACAAAGGCCTTTGGTTTTGCATCTTTTCATTTCCACTAATTCAGCATCTAGGGCTTTGATTACATCTCTTGGCGCTTCATACACTCCATTGGCTCTTCCTAGATAGCAAGAATCATGGAAAGTGATTTTCCTTCCTTTGAATTCACCACCGTCTTGTAAAGTCACTTTCCCTTCGTTGATCAATCCTTGCAAGAATTGGGAATGGTGCACTACCTCGTAATTTCCACCCAATTCAGGATATTCATTTTTAATGGTATTGAAGCAATGCGGACAAGCCGTTACAATCTTTTTGATGTTGTAGCCATCCAAAACCTGAATATTACTCATGGCTTGCATTTGGAAAAGGAATTCATTGCCAGCTCTTCTTGCCGGGTCTCCTGTACAACTTTCCTCTGGTCCTAATACTGCAAAGTTGATGCCTACTTTATTCAATATTTTGGTAAAAGCAATGGTTACTGCTTTATAGCGGTCATCAAAAGAACCGGCACAGCCCACCCAAAATAATACCTCAGGAGCTTCTCCTTTAGCACTCATTTCTTGCATGGTTGGGACTTTATATGTTGAATCGCTCATAATATCTTGATTTATAATTTTCGTTACCTAAAATTTATTTCTCTTCTTCCTTTAGTTTATCTGCCCATTTGAAACGGTCAGTTGGAGGGAATTTCCAAGGCGCAAAGCTAGTTTCCACATTTTGGAACATGGCATTCCATGATTGCGGTGAACTGCTTTCTTCCATGGCCATATATCTTCTTCCCTGTAAAATGATATCCAAAGGATTGATGTTGATAGGGCATGCTTCTACGCAAGCATTGCAGCTCGTACAGGCATTTAATTCTTCTGCTGATATATAGTCATCGCTGAACAATGCACTCCCTGATTCGGCCTCTTTGCCCGCTTTAATATTATCCCCGATTTCGGTAATTCTATCTCGTGTATCCATCATGATTTTACGAGGGGAAAGTTTTTTACCAGTTAAATTGGCTGGGCATTCTGCGGTACATCTTCCACATTCTGTGCAGGCATAGGCATTCATTAAATTAACCCAAGTGAGATCGGTTGCATCTTTAGCTCCTAATCTGGCTACCTCTGCAGGAGGGTTTCCCGCATCCATTCCTAGCATGCTTTTTACCTCAGTAGTCACTTCATCCATATTATTCATTTTGCCTTGTGGTGTTATTCTGGCAAAGTATGTATTAGGGAAGGCCATGAATATATGTAAATGCTTAGAGTAGGTCACATAAACCGCAAATGCTAAAATTCCTATGATGTGGAACCACCACGCAAATCTTTCGGTGAACCTTAAAGCATCTACGCTCATGCCTTCGAATAGCGGTGTTAAAAAGCTACTAAAGAAAAAGCTTCCAGTTTGCACATAATGATCATCTTTCCCCTGTAAAAGCTGGTCAGTTGCATTCATGGTTAAAATTGCAAACATCAAGATGATCTCAATTACCAAGATCAAATTCCCATCCAATTTAGGCCACCCGCTTAAAGATTTTAATCTTTTTACAGGGACAACATTCCTTCTCCACAGAAAAGCCACACAGGAAACCAATACTGCTATAGCTAAAAACTCAAAAATATTAATAGCGACTGTATAAGCATCTCCTAAAACAGGGGCAAAAATTCTGTGAGTACCAGCTATTCCATCTATTATGAATTCAAGCACCTCTAAATTTATCACCAAAAACCCTACGTAGATTAACAGGTGAAGAAAAGCAGGGAGTGGTTTCTTGAACATTTTCTTTTGGCCAAAAGCAATTAGCAAAGTGTTCTTCCATCTTTGGCCTTTATTGTCACTTCTATCAACCTCTTTACCGAGATTGATATTTTTTTTAATGCTTCCTATCCTTTTTGCTAAAAAGTAACCTGCAACCGCAAGTACCAGTAAGAAAGCAATTTGCGAGATGTATTCCATAGTTGTTTGTTAATCGTTTAAAATTTTTATCACTTTTTTCTTAAAATCCTTTTGCAGGATAAATATTTCGCCTACTTTTGCACCACTCAATTACGGTGCTGTAGCTCAGTTGGTAGAGCATCGGACTGAAAATCCGTGAGTCGGTGGTTCGAATCCACTCAGCACCACAAGCCTTGCCTTTAAAAGCAAGGCTTTTTTTATGTTCTTTATGTTAATGTCAAGTACTGTCATTTTTTAATCAATTTTCTGTCTTAGCTTGCGAGTTGAATGAACTTAAATCTTTTCTCTCTTAAATTTACCAAAAAAAGATGATTTGATTACTGTTCATTTCACATACCAACTTATTATAAATATTAATCTATTGAAATTTAAAAATAATAGTTGAGTTTAAAAATAGTATGCATACATACTATTTTTCTGATAATTTAAAATCAATACAGATAAGCTTTTGTTTAGAATATAGAATTTTAGTTGTTACATTAGTAAATATAAAACACTTAAGCATTGATTAATCAATCTTTATTTAATCAGTATTTTGAAAGTATTCTGGTAAGTTACTCTGGGCAAGCGCTTTGGGGGCTAGGTCTTGCTTTAATTTTATGGTATTTTTATAGCTTATACCAACGAAAACATTTAAAATTATGGTCGTTTAGCTGGATTGCCTTTGCTTTCTATATCTGCTTTTCCTTAGCAACACTTTTTTGTGCTAAGAATCCAAATATCGGTCCTTTCTGGCAAAATATTTTCACATTTCTTTTTCAAATAGCTGGACTTATGCAAGTAGTCTGGTTATTGCAAGGTACCTATCATCTCATTCAAAGAAAATCTTTAAGCTTTAAACAAGAATATATCCAATATGCATTAGTGATATTTATTGCACTTGTTTGTTCTCTTTTTTATTTGATGGAGGATGAAGGGGGATATATTTTCTCCCTAGTGATTCCTTTTACCATCAAATCCTTAATTGTAGGCCTTGCCTTTGTTTTTGCAGGAGTGCAAATTATGAGGATTGGGCGAAGGGATAGTGCTGTGGGGAAAAAGCTTTTATGGATATCCTTTATGCTTTATGGCTTCGAAAACTTGAATTATGCGCTTGGTGGAATTCGAATGATTTTCGATGAGCATTTTATTTTAGAATTGGATAATACTTTAGGGGTAATTGATTTCTTATTACTTTCTTTTATAGGAATCGGGATGATTATCTGGTTATTGGAAGAAGAGCGTTCCGCCCTAGAAAAAACCAATCGGGAATTGGATAGTTTTCTTTACAGTACATCTCATGATTTACGGGCTCCGGTAGCATCTTTGTTGGGTTTAATTAATATTGCTAAGCATGACATAAAAGATGAAGCAGGTCAGCAATATGTGCAAATGATGGAGGAGCGTGTAAAAAAACTGGATCATATTTTCGGTGATATTCTCAATTATTCACGCAATATTAAAACGGAAATCAACCTCAAGACTTTTAGATTGGGCGAAATGGTGGAAGATGTGATTACAGATGTGAAATTCAATCAAGGAGCTGACAGCATCCGATTGGACTATGACGAGCAAATTCATCATATTTTAAGAACGGATTATTATCAATTGAAAGTAGTGTTAGGCAACTTAATCTCTAATGCGGTTAAATACCATGATGCCAAAAAGCCTGATCAATTTATTGCCATCCGATTCGAAAAAGTGGACAGGGATGTTCATATTTCAGTGGAAGATAACGGAATTGGGATTGCGCCCGAAAGCCAACATAAGGTATTCGATATGTTTTACAGAGCCACAAGCGAAGCAGAAGGCTCTGGATTAGGTTTATTTATTGTGCAACAAGCACTAGAAAAAATCAATGCGAGAATAACGCTTGTTTCGGAATTAGGCAAGGGCAGTATTTTTAAAGTGATCATTGAAAATGCTGGGGTAAAGTTGGATGATTAGTCCCCTAGCCCCCTAGCCCCCAAAAGGGGACTTTTCGCACAGATTTGATTCTTCATTTACAAAGAGGCTATGAGCCTTTTACACGATCAAAGATTGTAACATCCTTATATAGAGTACCAAACCGCACTTTTATGTGAAATTAATTATTAGATTCTATATAAAAACCTATTACCTCAAATGCTTCAAATTAATCACCTCTTTCTCTTTCAAAAACCTCCATTTGCCTCTTGCTAAATCTTTTTTGGTTAACCCTGCAAAGGTTGTTCGGTCTAATTTTACAACCTCATAACCCAAATGTTCAAAGGTTCTTCTAACAATTCGATTTCGTCCCATTCTAATTTCCATGCCTAGGCTTTTAGCATCTGGTGTGAGGAGGGCTAAATTATCTACTTTCACTTCTCCATCTTCCAAGGTAATGCCTTCTTGAATTTTCAGGAAGTCTTCTTCAGTAATGGGTTTATCCAGTTCAACTTGATAGATTTTTTTAATCTTATGAGAAGGATGAGTCAATTTCTTGGCAAGTTCACCGTCATTAGTAAAAAGTAAAAGCCCTGTAGTATTTCGGTCTAATCTGCCAACTGGGTAAATACGTTCATCACCAGCTGCGGAAATCAAATCCATCACAGTTTTCCTTCCTTTTGGGTCATCCATGGTAGTGATGAAGCCCTTTGGTTTATTGAGTAACACATACACTAATTTCTCTCTCCTGATAGGTTTGCCTTCAAAGGCCACATTGTCCATTGGCTTTACTTTAAAGCCGAGTTCAGTCACTACTTTGTTATTGACTTTCACTTTTCCATCAGCTATGTGCTTGTCGGCCTCCCTTCTGGAACAAATCCCAGCATTGGCAATATATTTATTTAAACGAATACCATCCTTAAGCTCCTTTTCTTTTACCTCAGCAGATTTAAGTTTTTTGATATCATAATCGGGTGTTTCCGCTTTCCGTTGATTGGAAAATTTCTTTACCTGATGAGATTTATGGGGTTTCTGACCTTTCGGAGTCTTCTTATTATGCATAGTGATGAAATTTTATAGTAATTGACATTGTCCATTACACTTACATTAATCGCCAAAACCTGTGTCTTCACAGGCTTCTTAATCCGAAGCGTTTTGTGAAGTCCTGTCTGCACAGGCAGGCACAAAACAAGGCGGATATCTGACGTCAAGTAGAAATTAATTCAATACAAAACTACGCTTCTATTCTGACTAATCCTCGTTTTCTTTTTCTATTTGGTTTTAATGTTAGCTTTTCCTGCTAAGTAATTAATAGCTTATTTCATTCCAAATGATTTTAATGCTTGATATTTCAAATATTTGCTAGTCATCATATAGTTGGATTTTAAGGCATTTTCATATTTGGTAATTAAGATTTGATTACAGGAATTAGCTATCTCCAACAGCTTTTGAAATATAAGGTCACCCCTATAGGGGTTTGGTTTATCAGCATAACTGTAAATTACCATAAGGCCGTCCATACTGGACTTAATAGCTATTAAAGGAGCGTTATCATGAAAAATGTCTTTTGAATAAATCTTTAACTTATTTTCATTCTCTTTCTTGTTCCACATATTTATCAATATCAAGATTTTCCCAGATTTCTGATCCAAGTGAATTTAATTCAGTTAAATCATGTGTAATGGAATTGGATTCTTTTTTACTGATTTTTAATTGTTTAATTAACTGTTCTGCTAAAGAAAGTCTGGATTTATAGTCCAATTTATTAATTTGAGAAAGTATATTCTGAATTCTAACTGAAGTCTCCATTTTCTTGTTTTTTAACTACTTAGCTAATATACGAAAATTTGTTTAGGTATGATTTGGTTTCAACTACTTGTTAAAATTTATTTAGTTTGGCTTGAATTCTGAGGTAGGAATTTGCAAGCTTTCCTGTAAAACTGTTGTCTAATAAAATTTATTAAATCCCAATCTTGGAAAGCTATACCGACTAATCCTCGTTTTCTTTTCCTATTTGATTTTCTTCTTGGGAAAAGTCTTTTGGGGTAGGTAAATCTTTCAAATCATTGATACCGAAATACTCCATAAAATTTTGGCTGGTGCCATAAAGAATGGGTCTTCCAATGGCATCAGCTTTGCCTTTTATTTCCACTAATTCCTTTTCCAAAAGTTTTTGGACGGTATAATCGCAATTTACTCCACGAATTTGCTCCATTTCCCCTTTGGTAATAGGTTGTTTGTAAGCAATGATAGATAGGGTTTCCAAGGCTGAAGTGGATAGTCTTTTCTTGGATTGTTGTTTGAGCATGATTCCGATACTGGCTTGATAGGCGGGTTTCGTCATAAATTGATACCCGCCCCCAACATGCTCTACTTGAAATGAGTATTCATCAGAATCATACTTCTTAAGAATCTTTTCGAGGGCATCTTCTATGTCCTCCTTAGGAATATCTGCTTCAAACATTTCTGATAAGCATTTTTGGATTTCTTGCAACTTCAAGGGTGAAGTAGCACAGAATATCAATGCTTCAATATGGTTGAGCAGAAAATCCATTAATTATCTTGTGCTAATTTTGCTTCAATAGATTGAGTAGTATGTGGTACCGCTCTCAATCTTTCTTTAGAGATTAACTTGCCTGTAACTGAGCAAATTCCGTAGGTACCATTTTTAATTCTTACCAAGGCATTTTCTAAATTGGTGATGAATTTTTGCTGGCGGGCAGCCAACTGATTCATGCTTTCCTTTTCCATTGTATCGGCACCATCTTCCAAAACTTTTACATTTCCAGAAGTTCCGTCCGTTCCGGAATCATCTGAGCGGGTAATAGTTGATTTAATATATCTTAATTCTTCTTTGGCTTTATCTAATTTGCTGGTGATTAACTCTTCAAATTCTTTAAGCTCATCTGCACTATATCGGGTTTTCTCATTATCACTCATAACATGTATAGATTAGTTTTAATTGCGGCAAAAATAAATGCTTTACTTGAAAACAAAAACTATTTAATGAATAAATCAGCTATTATTTCGGTGTTAAGTAAATTATAATCGATGTATTATTTTAATAATGTTGAAATTGTCCAAATATTATTTTTTAGGACGATTTGCAAAGGCTACTCCCAATATAATAAGTACAATTCCGATATAATGACCAAGAACCAAAATTTCTCCATCCAACAATCCCCAAATTATAGCTATAACAGGAATTAAATAAGTCACGAAACTGGTGAAAACAGGAGAAGTCAATTTTACCAACCGATTGAAAAGGATTAAAGCAAAAGCAGTTCCGATAACGCCTAAAATACTTATGTACAATAATGCTCGCCAAGCGCCTTCTTCATATTGCATTTTACTAACGAAATCGCTGGAACCAAATAAAAAACCTCCTGCTAATGGTGCTATCAAAACAAGCGAAATACTTGTGATCATCCTAGGCGTTAAAATGCTAAATTGGGTTTTGATGATATTCAAATTGAATCCATAACAAAGCGTGGCTAAAATCACGAATATGGCATAAAAGTTAAAATTTCCGAGTTCACCACCCGATCCTGCCACAATCAATACAATGGTTCCTCCAAAACCTAAAGCAATGCCTAAACTATCCCTAAGCTTTAAACTTCCCTTAAAAAACACTACGCCCACCAACAATGCAAAAATGGGTGTTAAGGCATTTAATACACCCGTAATACCACTTTCCAACTGTGTTTGAGCATAGGCAAACAGAAAAGCTGGACCAAAACTGCCCACCATTCCTGAAATAAAAAGCCATTTCCACTGCCTTTTATTTAAAGTTTTAAGTTTGGGTAGAGATAAAGGCAATAGTACAATTGCCGCTGAAAATATTCGAATTGCGCCCACTTCACCTGCTGAAAACACTAACAGGCCTTTTTTGATAAGTATAAAAGAACTTCCCCAAATAAGCGCCAGTAAAATTAATAATCCATAAACTAGAACAGGGCTGACAGATTCCTTTTCGCTCATATTCTTTCCATCATTTGAGCAGAAAAGACTTCATTTACCTCGTCCAATGTATCCAAAACCGATTGATAATTTTCACCTTCTACCAATCTTGTGCGATAGGGCTTAAAATGAGGGATCCCTTTAAAATAATTGGTGTAATGCCTTCTCATCTCATAGATACCCACTTTTTCACCTTTCCATTCCACTGAAAATTTCAAATGTTTTTTTGCAGTCTCAACTCTGTCTTCCAAATTCGGAACAGGTAAAATTTCACCTGTTTTCAGGAAGTGTTTAATTTCATTGAAAATCCAAGGATAGCCAATAGCAGCACGTCCAATCATGATGCCATCTACTCCATATCTTTCTTTGTATTCTAAAGCTTTTTGTGGGGAATCAATATCACCATTGCCAAAAATCGGAATTTGGATGCGAGGATTATTTTTGACTTTGGCAATAAGCGACCAATCGGCTTCTCCTTTATACATTTGTTGTCGGGTTCTACCGTGAATAGACAAGGCTTTTATCCCTACATCTTGTAATCTTTCGGCTACTTCTTCAATATTTTTGGAAGATTCATCCCACCCCAAACGGGTTTTGACAGTCACGGGCAGGTCGGTGGCTTTCACCACTGATTCCGTTAATCTTACCATTAAATCCACATCTTTCAATACACCTGCTCCGGCTCCTTTCGTCACCACTTTTTTTACTGGGCAACCAAAGTTGATATCCACCAAATCTGGTTGGGTTGCATTTACGATGCTGGTTGCCATGGACATGGCTTCTTCATCCCCTCCAAATATTTGAATTCCGATGGGCTTTTCATAATCGAAAATATCGAGTTTTTGCCTGCTTTTTATAGCATCTCGAATCAATCCTTCAGAGGAGATAAATTCTGTGTACATCAGGTCTGCACCATTATCTTTACAGACTGCCCTGAAGGGCGGATCGCTCACATCTTCCATGGGTGCCAAAAGCAATGGAAATTCGCTTAATGATATGTTTCCTATCTTTACCAATTTGATAATCTTAATTTTGGTGTAAATTTACGCACTATATGAATTCTTTAAAGCATAACAACCCACAAATTCTCCATAAAAATCCCTGGACTTCCATTTTTTACCTTGTATTGCTGTTTTTGGCTTGGAATCTTTTTAGTCAATTAATCGGTACTGTTATTGCCGTAGTGGCTGTAGGCGTAGATTTCATGGAAAGTCAACAGCTTTTGGAGCCTCCATTCAGCTCTAAAAGTAAAATTTTTATGTACATAGCCCAAGGTATTAGCCATTTCCTTGGATTCACGCTTTTTGCCCTGTTTTTTATAAAAGTGATGGATAAAATGAGTTTAAAAAATTATTTTAATTCAAAAAATCTTGGGGTTCAACCCTTAATTTTAATTGTTTTGGCCACCTTTTCATTTATGATATTCAATTCCCTAATTATTGAATGGAATATGAATATCGAATTTCCTGATTTCATGAAAGGTTTTGGTGACTGGGCTAGAAATATGGAAGATCGTTTGATGAAACTTACGGAACTACTCAGTTCTTATGGAAGCTTTGGCGAGATGTTAATAGCCTTGGTTATTATAGGGATCTTACCTGCAGTTGGAGAAGAATTGGTTTTCAGAGGGCTTTTGCAAAATAAACTACAAACTGCCACCAAAAATGCGCATTTGGCGATATGGGTTAGTGCTATCATTTTTGGGGCATTCCACATGCAATTTTTCGGGGTAGTGCCTCGAATATTATTGGGGGCATTATTTGGCTATATTTATCTGTATTCTGGGAATATATGGTATCCTATACTTGCCCATTTTGTTAATAATGGCTTGGCAGTAATAGTAATGTATTTTGGGCCAAAGTATGTTAATGACTTTGACCCAATGGAAGTGGATACAGCAGTGCCTTTATATGTTTCCATTATTGGATTATTCGCTTGTCTAATGTTTTTCTATTATTTTAAAAAATTAATAAAGCAGACAGCACAAGAATGAGGAACTGGAAGACTGTTTTCAAAACGGACAAGCTGTATCAGGCGCAAATCGTAAAAGATTATTTGCAGGATAAGGAATTGCATGCCATTATTGTAGATAAAAAAGATTCAGCCTATTTGTTGGGCTATTACGAAATCGCAGTTACGGTGGAAGAGGTAATGCGGGCGATAAAACTAATTGAAGATGATATCAAATTTGAGTAAATACAATAATTTAACCCAAAGAATTATTGCGGCTTTGTTGGGGGTTGCTATAATTCTATCAGCAATCGTTTATAGTGAATGGACTTATTTCGCAGTCTTTTTTATTCTTTGTGCACTGACCCAATTAGAATTTTATAAATTGGTGGGCTTGGACGGTATGTTGCCCCTCAAGTTTTGGGGTACGATTACAGGATTGTCAATATACAGTATTACATTTTTGGTTTATGCCGAACATCTCGACCCACGGATTTATTTTATCATAGCACCCATCGCTTCAACTGTCTATTTTGTTAAGCTTTACAAAAAGAATGATAAAAAGCCTTTCACAAATATTGCCTACACTTTTCTAGGGATCATTTATGTGGCGGTTCCATTCGCACTTTTACATATTGCCGTTTTTTATAATGATACTTACAGTTTCCAAATAATAATTGGAGCCCTTTTTATTCAATGGGCTAGTGATACAGGAGCATATTTCGCAGGTGTAAAATTTGGGAAGCGAAAATTATTCGAAAGAATTTCCCCGAAAAAAACTTGGGAAGGAGCTTTAGGAGGGACTATTTTGGCATTTATTTTTGCCATTATTATGGCGGCCAATTTTGATGAGATTGCAGACTGGCAGTGGTTGTGTATTGCAGGTATTATTGTGATAGCAGGAACTTATGGGGATTTGGTGGAATCACTTTTCAAAAGAAGCATTGAAGTTAAAGATTCAGGCTCTATAATTCCGGGTCATGGTGGCTTTTTGGATAGATTTGACGGACTTTTGTTGTCCGCACCATTTATTTCTGCTTTTTTGATGCTTTTTGAATGATTTTTACAACATTAGCACCATAAAAAGTAAAAATCAGTTAACAAATACTTAATTTTACCGCAAAGTTTTTAAAAAAAACAAATACTACTATGGGTTATATTGAACCGGCTCCAATTAAAGACTCAGAAAATCCTTTCGAGTCCATGATGTCGCGATTTCATATCGCAGCTCAACACTTAGGTTTAGACGATGAAATTTACAATGTTTTGAAATCACCTGCCCGCCAGGTTATTGTTAATCTGCCTATCACCATGGATGATGGCTCAATTCAGGTTTTTGAGGGCTATCGTGTGATTCACTCTACTATTTTAGGCCCATCAAAAGGTGGTGTTCGCTATGATATGGGAGTGAATATTGATGAAGTAAAAGCACTAGCGGCATGGATGACATGGAAGTGTGCTGTTGTGGATATTCCCTATGGCGGTGCCAAAGGAGGCATCAAATGTAATCCAAGGTCAATGTCTGCTGGTGAAATCGAAAGATTGACTCGTTCATACACAGAATCAATGGTTGATGTATTCGGTGAGGATAGAGATATTCCAGCTCCTGATATGGGCACTGGACCAAGAGAAATGGCTTGGATGATGGATGCTTATTCCAGATCCAAAGGTATGACCGTAAATGCTGTGGTGACTGGTAAGCCCTTAGTATTGGGAGGATCATTAGGAAGAACAGAAGCAACAGGCCGTGGCGTAATGGTTTCGGCTTTGGCCGCTATGGAGAAATTGAAGATTAATCCTTATAAAGCCACGATGGCAGTTCAAGGATTCGGAAACGTAGGTTCTTTTGCTGCTTTATTATTGGAAGAAAGAGGGGCGACAATTCATGCAATTTCTGATATCTCGGGAGCTTACTATAATGAAAATGGCATTGACATTAAGAAAGCCATTGAATATAGAAACAATAATAATGGAACATTGGAAGGTTTTGATGGTGCTGAAAAGATTGACGGAAAAGAAATATTAACCTTAAATGTGGACGTTTTAATCCCGGCCGCTATGGAAGATGTCATCACCCATGAAAATGCTAGTAAAATTCAAGCCAAACTGATAGTGGAAGGTGCCAATGGGCCTACCTCGGCTAGAGCCGATAATATTATCAATGAAAAAGGAATAATGGTAGCTCCGGATATTTTGGCGAATGCCGGTGGTGTAACTGTTTCCTATTTTGAGTGGGTACAAAACAGACTAGGTTACAAATGGACTCGTGAACGTGTAAATAGACGTTCAGACAGGATTATGAAAGATGCCTTTGAAGCCGTTTATAAAACCTCACAGGAATATAATGTACCGATGAGAATTGCGGCTTATATAGTGGCAATTGATAAGGTTTCGCAGACCTATAAATATCGTGGCGGTTATTAATCTAAAGTTTTTATAGAAATATTCAAAAGCGCAGTCTCCTGCGCTTTTTTTGTGTATCGAAAATCCCCTGCATCAATAGTTCCGTGCGTCACCCCTTTGAAGAAAGGGGTCTTGTCATATTGAAACGAAGTTTCAATTATCCTGTCCGCCTAAAATCACTACTCTTCCATGGCTGGTGGCACACCTGCCATCTGCATAAATAGCAATTAATATTTTAACCTTTGGTTAAAATCAATAGATACCCGCCTACGCGGGTATGACGTCCTAATCTTATTGCGTATTAAATATTTAGATAATTTACTTTATTCAAGCTTATTTTAGGTCATTTTTTTGCACATATTAACAATTACCCAATGAAATCAATTCATTAGTAATTATATTTGATTGTTTTTTAATTAAAGATTATGACTTTACATAAAGAAGGAAGGAAAATTTTATTTTTCTCATTGATATTGTTTGTGGCAATATATTTTGTTTTTGAGTATGCATTGGCTACTCCAAAATGGGTAAATGATTCGGTTTTAGTAGCATTGATTGTGCTTTATCTGGTGATTTTACAATTCTTCCGTAGCCCGAAATTCATTATCAATAAAAATGAACAACATGTTTTGGCCCCGGCCGATGGAAAGGTTGTAGTAATAGAGGACACTGAGGAGCAAGAATATTTTAAAGGAAAAAGAAAGCAGATTTCCATTTTCATGTCTCCTGTAAATGTGCATGTTAATAGAAGCCCAATTTCTGGTGTGGTAAAATTTTGTAAATATCATGCGGGAAAATATTTAGTGGCTTGGCACCCTAAATCAAGTACTGAAAATGAAAGAACCACCATAGTAGTAGAAAATGGAAATGGAGTGGAAGTTTTGTTCAGGCAAATTGCAGGAGCAATGGCCAGAAGGATCAAATGGTATGTGAATGAAGGCGATATGGTAGAGCAAGGAGGAGAATTCGGATTTATAAAATTCGGTTCTCGTGTTGATATTTACTTACCACTGGATTCAGAAGTTAAAGTAAATATTGGAGATAAAACTAAAGGCGGTAGGACTGTTATTGCAGAGTTGAAATCCTAAATTTGAAAACTAAAAAGACCATAGGCAGAATTGATAAACTCGACTTACCTGAGCTAGGGTTAGAGAAAGTTCAGGCTAAAATTGATACAGGGGCTTATACCTCTGCTATTCATTGCTCTAAAATTCATATTGAAAAAAAGGATGGAAGAGAGTTTTTGGTTTATACAATAAGTGGAAAACGCTTAGGTCATGGCATGAAAGCCAAAAAGTTCAAAACGGCTGATTTTAAATTGAAAAGAATTAAAAGTTCTAACGGACAAGTACAGGAGCGCTATGTGGTAAAAACCAAAATCAAAATTTTCAATAAGATTTATAATACAGAATTTTCCCTATCAGACCGAAGTCACATGAAAAATCCAATTTTATTGGGTAGGAAATTATTGAGTGGTAGATTTGTGGTGGATGTAACAGAAGAAAATCTTTCGTATCAGTATCATCAAAACGGTCGATAACCAACTTTTTATTGAGGTGACACAATGCAATGATTTATTTTTCTACCAAACCACAAAATTTTTACAATTAATATAATGAATATTAGAATTGGCACCCGAGGCAGTAAGCTAGCATTATGGCAAGCCGAGTATGTAAAGGCTCGAATTGAGAAAGCTGGACATACTGCTGAAATTAAAATCATTCAAACGAAAGGGGACAAAATTTTGGATGTAGCCATTTCCAAAATCGGGAGCAAGGGGGTTTTTACAGAAGAAATAGAAGCCCAACTAGCAGAAGGCAATATTGATATTGCCGTACATAGTGCTAAAGATATGCAATCTGAACTCCCTCAAGGCTTTGATTTAATTGCTTTTACCGAAAGGGAAAAAGTAAATGATGTCTTGGTTTCCCATAAAGAATCCATAGACATCAATGATAAAGAAAATCCTATTGTAATCGGAACTTCTTCCACTCGAAGGATTGCCACTTTAAAGCATTTTTATCCGCATATTAAAACAGTGGATATCCGAGGAAATCTTCAAACCAGAATCAGGAAAATGGAGGAAGGTTTATGCGATGCTATTTTACTGGCTTATGCAGGTGTGCATAGAATGGAATATGATGATAAAATAAAATTAGAGCTTTCTACTAAGGAATTTATTCCGGCAGTAGGACAAGGCTCTGTTGCCATTGAGGTTCATGAAAGCATTTCTGATGATAAAAAACAAATGCTAAGATTTGCACTCAATCACAGAAATACGGAATATTGCCTTCGAGCAGAAAGAGCCTATTTACGTTATTTGCAAGGGGGTTGTAGCATACCGGTATTCGGATTGGCCAATCTCAATACAAATTCAATTGAAATGGAAGCGGGCATCATCAGTTTGGATGGAAAGGAAAGAATATCAATGAAATTGACAGATGAAACATCTAGGGCAGAAGAATTAGGGACATTATTGGCTCGTCAAATATTAAGTAAAGGTGGAGATAGAATTTTAAAAGAAATAAGAGAACAACTTTCAGAATAGTTATGAAAAATAAGAACAGTTTAATTTTAGCATTTTCAATATTGGTTTTATTGGCTTCCTGTCAAACTTCAAGGGATTCCGTGGTGGTGTTTCATACTCAATATGGTGATATGAAAGCCATTTTGTATGAAGAAACCCCAAAGCATAAAGAAAATTTCATTAAGTTGGTTGAGTCTGGAAAATATGATAGTACCATTTTTCACAGAGTGATTGAAAATTTTATGGTGCAAGGTGGAGATGTCAATCAAAAAGAAGACATAGAGGATGAGGACAAAGTCAATTATAATATTGATGCCGAAATTGTCCCTGACTTTTGGCATGTAAAAGGTGCTTTAGCTGCTGCACGCCAAGGTGATCAGGTAAACCCGGAGAAAAAATCCAGTGGGTCTCAATTTTATATTGTGCATGGTCAGACTTTTGAGGAAAGTGATTTAACTCAAATGGCCGAAGGCAGGGTTTTTCAGGAAAAGCAGTTAAAATTAAGGGAGTGTTTAGCCATGAAGAAATATGCAAACCTGAGAAATGAAGTCATAGAAATGCAAAAGGCACAGGATATGGAAGGCTTGCAAAATTTTATGGAAACTACAGCAGATTCTTTGGTTGAAAAAGAATTTGGTGAAATTGAAGCCTACACATTTTCTGATGCTCAAATAAAAGATTATGAAACTGTAGGAGGTGCCCCACATCTGGATGGTGAATACACGGTTTTTGGTAAAGTGGTAGAAGGTTTAGCAGTGATAGATTCCATTGCTTCAGTGAGAACAGCAGGAGCCGACAAACCGGTAAAAGACATTTTTATGACGGCTGAAATTGAAAAAATGTCAAAAAAGAAAATAACTGAGCAATACGGTTACGAATATCCTGAAGAAGAAAAATGAAAATTTTAATTACAGGTTCCAACGGATTATTGGGTCAGAAATTAGTTCAGTTAATTACTCGAGAAGGTAAACATGAACTTATTGCCACTGCACGGGGTGAAAACCGTCTGCCATTTGAGAAAGGATATATTTTTGAAAGCCTTGATATCACAAAGGAAGCTGAAATTGAGGCTATCGTCAAAAAACACCAACCTGAGGTGATCATCAATACTGCCGCCATGACCAATGTTGATCAGTGCGAAACTGAGCGGGAAGATTGTTGGAATTTAAATGTGACTGCAGTAGAATATTTAATAAAAGCTTCGAAAAAGCACAATGCTTTCCTTTTGCAACTTTCTACAGATTTTATTTTTGATGGTGAAGATGGTCCTTATGATGAAGAAGCAGAAGCCAATCCTGTAAGTTATTATGGGGAAAGTAAATTGGCGGCAGAGCAATTAATATTGGAAAGTAAAATCGATTGGTCTATTGCTAGAACTGTTTTGGTTTATGGCATTGCACATGATATGAGCCGATCTAATATTATTCTCTGGGTTAAAAAATCGTTGGAAGAAGGAAAGGAAATCCAAGTGGTTGATGACCAATGGAGAACTCCAACTCTGGCAGAAGATTTAGCCAAAGGATGCTTGTTGATTGCAGAGAAAAAGGCAAAAGGGATATTTAATATTTCTGGAGATGATTTATTAACTCCTTATGAAATGGCCGTGAAAACAGCTGAATTTTTTAAACTGTCTCAGTCTAGTATGACCAAAACCGATAGTACTAAATTCAAGCAAACAGCCAAAAGACCTCCAAAAACCGGTTTCATTTTAGATAAAGCGAAAAGAGAATTGAGCTACAAACCACATACTTTTGAAGAAGGGATAAAGGTTTTGGCGGATCAGATAAAGTAATTTGTAAATCATTGGATTTCTCTGAAGAGGCTTTTACTTGCTTGCTCCAAGCAATCCTTAGGATTTTTAATGGCCTCTTCTTGATTTCCGGCAATATCCGTTAAGCTAAGAACCACTTTTATTTCTTTTGTTAACTTATTCTTTAAGGCATTAAAACCAACAATTAAAAATAGCGGTTTTTGATATTTTTGACATGATTCCAGCACACCAGAAACCACCTTCCCCTTAAACGACTGTTCATCGAGTTTTCCTTCACCGGATATCACCATATCAGCATTTTTCACCTTTTCATCCAAACCTAGTGTTTCTGCTATATAGTTAATTCCTGAATATAAATCTGCCTTTAGAAAGAATGTAGCTCCACCTCCCATTCCTCCCGAAGCTCCTGCTCCAGGGAATTCGTCTATATTAAAATCATATTGCTGGAAAATTATATCCTTAAGATGCTTCATTCCTTTATCCAAAAATTCTAAATCTTTTTCTAAAGCTCCTTTTTGAATGGCGTATTGATAAGTTGCACCATTTTTACCAGTTAAGGGATTGTTCACATCGGTTAATACATTTACATTTATTCCTTTCAAAATATTTTGTTTGGGTAATTTGATAGAAGCAATCTCCCCTAAATTCTGAGCAGTAGGTAGAAAATCTTTCCCATTTTTATCTAGAAATTCAAATCCTAAAGTTTTTGCCATGCCTGTTCCTGCATCACTTGTGGCACTACCGCCAATGCAAAGAATAATATTTTGACATCCTTTCTTGACGGCATCCTTCATCAATTCGCCAGTTCCGAAAGAAGTGGTTTTCAAAACATTTTGCTCCTGCTTTTTTAACAGTTGCAAACCTGAAGCAGAAGCCATTTCTATAAAAGCCGTTTTTTCTTTAATAAAATATTGTGCTTGAATTTTTCGCATTAACGGGTCATGTACAGCACTGATGACTACTTCTGCCTGTGATTGAATTGCCAATATTTCAGCTGAACCTTCCCCGCCATCTGCCATGGGTAAAAGCTCAATTTCAAATTCATGAGATTCCTTTTTTAACGTACCCCCAATGATTTGGCAGACTTCTTTGGCAGACAAACTATGTTTAAACTTATCAGGAGCTATTAAAATTTTCATAGGGGATAAAATATTCTTTATATTAAAACAATTTTGTGAACATGGAGAACTTTTATACTATTATTTTCTGGATTGTGCTATCCATCATTCTGATTATCCTCGGAACAGCACGTTTTAAACTTCACCCTGCCATTGTTCTTTTTTCTGTTGCACTTTTAACCGCAATTGGCTTAGGATTTCCCGTAATTCAATCAGTTGAAGTCATTAGTTTTGGCTTTGGTAATATGCTGGCCAGTATCGGAATACTGATTTTATTGGGATGTGTATTGGCCGTGATATTAGAAGAACTACAATCCATAAAATATCTTTCCAATTTATTTATTCGTGTATTTGGATTAAAAAAGCCTTTTTTGCTTTTAAGCTCCCTGGGCGGTTTAATTGGAATCCCTGTTTTTTGTGATGTCGCTTATATTATCCTTTCTGATTTTAGTAAAACACTAGCGGGGCAAGCTAAAGTAAGCAGAATTTCCACATCAGTCACCATTGCATCCTCATTATATATAGCACATAATTTAATTCCTCCAACTCCTGGTCCGTTGGCGGTAATAGGGAATTTCGGGGTAGCAGACCAACTCGGACTGGTCTTTTTATTGGGAATTGTAATAAGCTTGTTTTTAGTTCTAATACTGAGTCTCTATGCTCGTTTTATATCTAGAAGAACACTAAATGAAGATATTGAAATGGAAGATGAGAATGATGAAAGCAGTACTTCAAAGCTATCTTCCAACATTATTTTACCTTTAATTTTACCCATTATACTCATTGCAAACGGTAGTATTTTAGGCATAATCGATTCAGAAAATTCGATTTTAATTGCACTAGAAACTATAGGTAATCCCATTATTGCATTGGCCATTGGAGTACTGATTGGCTTATATTTATTAAAGAAGAAGTCAAAAGAACTCAAAACAGACTTAATCAAAAAAGCCATTTTACAAGCAGGTCCTATTTTGGTTATTACTGGCCTAGGAGGATCTTATGGGCAGGTCATTAAAGAAAGCGCCTTTTCCGATTTACTGATTGACAGTATTAATATCCAAACGCAAGAACCCTTTATGATATTAATTATAGCCTACTTGATGGCATTTTTTATTAAAACAGCTCAAGGTTCTAGTACTTCAGCCATGATTATTGTCAGTGCTATTATTGCACCACTCATAATTGGTTCTACCTTAGATACCGTAATGGGAACCTCTCTTTTGGTTTTAGCCATCGGTTCAGGGGCCATGATGGTAAGCCATAGCAACGATTCATACTTTTGGGTAGTAAAAGAATTTAGTGGAATGAGTGTTAAACAAGCATTGAAAAGATATAGTATTGGAACTATTTTATTGTCTGTAAGTTCCATGTTAATGGTTATGCTTATGTTTTGGATTTTGGGTTGAAAATATTACTTTTTAATAAAGACTTTATTTAAAGATGACAGATTATATTTGGTACACGAGCTATGGTTCCAATATCTCTTATGATAGATTTATGTGCTACATTCAAGGAGGCAAGCCAGAGGGTGCCACTAGAATTTATCATGGATGTGAAGACCAAACTCCTCCCTTAGACCAAAAACCTATTGAAATACCACATGAATTATACTTCGCTAAAAATGCAAAAGTATGGAATGGTGGCGGTGTTTGTTTTATCAATCCTGATAAAAACCACAAGGCTGAAACGCTTGGCAATATGTATCTGATTAAACGTCAGCAGTTTATAGAAGTGGTTCAACAAGAAAACAATGCTCATAAACCAACGGATATAAATTTTGAAAGAGCTAAAAATCAAGAATCCTCAGTCATAAAAGAAAATAGCTGGTATGGTAATTTGTTGTGTTTAGGGGAAAAAGATGACGCCCCAATCTTTACATTTACTAATGAGGGTTACTTGTCTGGCGAGATTAACCAACCTAATCATCATTATTTAAAAACCATAATTAAAGGTTTATTAGCTACTCATCAACTTAGTCAATCTGAATTAGAAGCATATTTTCTTTCTAAAAAAGGTATAGATAAAGGAATTATTACTGAGGTGATCAATCAACTTTAAAAAATTTCAGATTAATCCTACTTTACCAAGCTCACTTAAATTATATAATATGAATTCCGGTCGGTGGCACACCGACCGGGTAGATTCCATGGTTGGTGGCACACCAACCATTTAAACCTCATTGAGAACCTAACAGTATTCGATAAAATAGAATAGAAATAAAAACTATTCTTTAATTGTTACGTATTTAATAAATATTACTATAATTGTAACATAATTTTAAATTAGTAACATTTTAAATTCATGACGAAAAGTCAAAAAGCGATATTAGCCAGTGCCACAGCTTTATTTTGGAAATACGGTTTAAAGAAAGTGACCGTAGAGGAAATCTGTGATAATGCAGGTGTGAGTAAAATGACTTTCTACAGGCGGTTTGTAAATAAGGAACATGCTGCGGAAGAAATTCTTGAAGAAATTTTAGAAGATAATTTAAGGAGATATTCTGCCATTATGGATGAGAAAAAGCCATTTCCTGAAAAAATTAATGAGATTTTAAAACTCAAACATCAAGAAGCAAAGAAAATGAGCAAGGATTTCATCAATGAAATTCTAATTGAAGATGGATCTGCACTAAGTGAACTTATTCAAAGATATACACTAAAATCCTATAAAGTAATGATAGCTGATTTTGAAAAAGCTAAAAAAGAAGGATGGGTAAGAGAAGACCTAAAGCCCGAATTTATAATGGATATGTTAGGCGTTATTAGAACTAAAATGCAGGATGAAAACTTCTTAAAAATGTTCAAAAGCATGGATGAAGCCATAATGGAATTAAGCAATTTCTTCTTTTACGGAATTTTTGTCAAACGATGACCTATGAAAGCCTACATTATCATATTGTTGATATTCTTCCCTCTCCTTCTGAAAAGTCAGGTTTCATGGGATGGACAAGTGTCTGTTTTTGGTAATTATAGCCCTGATAATCAGTATGAGTTATTCATGGGTGGGCGCTATATACCCGAAATCAATTATACCCATTCCTTAGATTCTGGTAAAAGCTTTGATGTTTTAGCTTCTGCCAATATCAGTGGTTCTATTCTTTCAGACCCATTTCAAGATAATCAAACAGATGGAAATTTAGACCCTTATCGACTTTGGGCTCGCTATGCTGGGCAAAATTTTCAAATTAGGGCAGGCTTGCAAAAGTTGGATTTTGGAGTGGCAACTTTGCTCCGACCCTTGCAATGGTTTAACCAAATTGATCCGCGCGATCCTCTGGCTTTAACCAATGGAGTTTATGGACTCATGGTAAACTACTATTTTAAAAATAACGCCAATATTTGGGCTTGGGGCTTATATGGAAATAGTAAAAGAAGAGGATTTGATGCCATCGAAACTAATGATAAAATCCCTGAATTTGGTGGGAGGGTTCAATTCCCGCTTCTAACGGGAGAAATTGGATTTACTTACCACCATAGAAAAGCTGATGCAAGTGATTTTTTTAATGAGAATGCACTCAATAGTATAGCTGAAAACAGATGGGCAATAGATGTCAAATTAGATTGGGTGGTTGGTTTATGGATGGAAGCCACTTACATTCACAAAGCAGAAAACATTGGGCTTTTGACAAATCAAAATCTGATAAATCTAGGTACAGATTATACTTTCGGCCTAGGAAATGGACTTACTGTTATAACGGAACATCTTTTATATGGAAATAGTGAGGATTACTTTTCTGATAACTATGCAAATATTACAGCCACTAGTTTGAATTACCCATTAGGCTTTTTTGATAGCTTAAGTGGCTTGGCTTATTACAGCTGGGAAACCGAAAGCACCACTTTTTTTCTAAATTACCAACATCAGTTCAAGAAAATTATAGGCTATTTAATGGCTTATTATAATCCTTCCGAATTTCAAGGAATTCAGCAAAATGAATTAGTCAATAACTTTTCAGGACCTGGAGTACGCATTATGCTGGTCTTAAATCACTAAATAAAATGCTTATGGAACCTATCATCAAACTTGAAAATGTAACCAAAAAATTTCCTGAAGGAGAAGGGGAATTTGTGGCATTGAAAAATATCAATCTCAATTTTGAGAAGGGTGAGTTTTCGGGAATAGTCGGCCCCAGCGGTTCTGGAAAAACCACTTTATTGAATATTATTGGTTCGTTGGATCAGCCGAGTAGTGGAAATGCTTGGGTGATGGATAAAAATGTGGCAGAATTAAGCCATAAAGAGTCGGCTCAGCTTAGGAATCTACATTTGGGCTTTATTTTTCAGGTATATAATTTATTGCCTGTTTATACGGTTTTTGAGAATGTTGAATTTGCATTGCTCCTACAAAACAAAAGCAAGGAAGAAAGAAGAAAGGCAGTCATGCAAGCTTTGGAATGGGTCGGTTTGGAAAATATACCCGATAAAAAACCATCAAAGCTCTCAGGTGGAGAAGGTCAAAGAGTAGCCATTGCAAGGGCAATGGTGAAAGAACCTAAAATTGTGTTGGCGGATGAACCAACAGCCAATTTGGATGCAACCAATGCTCATGCGATTATCCAAACTATGAAAAAGCTTAATGAGGAGCTTGGTACTACTTTTCTATTTTCCACTCATGATGAAAAGGTAATGCAATATCTGAATCGCATCATCCATCTAAAAGGTGGGGAAGTGGAAAAAGATGAGATCATAACAGCGCAAAATCAATAGTCATGAAGCTCGCATTTCAATTGGCATATCGGAATTTAGTAGGTGCAGGATTGCGCACCTGGCTGAACGTTGGGATTTTAGCTTTCACTTTCATTGTCATTATATTTTTTAATGGCTATTTGGATGGCTGGAATCTGCAAGCACAAAGGGAAAGTATTAAATGGGAATATGGAAATGGTCAACTTCGTCATCAAGATTACGACCCTTTAGATCCATTTACTTTAACGGATGCTCATGGCAAATTAGCATCAT
>NZ_JBNPEF010000038.1:24170-29315 GCF_051117495.1 Marivirga sp.
GGCTGGAATCTGCAAGCACAAAGGGAAAGTATTAAATGGGAATATGGAAATGGTCAACTTCGTCATCAAGATTACGACCCTTTAGATCCATTTACTTTAACGGATGCTCATGGCAAATTAGCATCATCAAAAAGCGAAAATCTGTCACCCATTTTAATTCGCCAAGCCTCTTTATATCCCGAAGGCAGAATGATTTGTATTCTGATGAAGGGAATAGATTCTAATCAAAAAACATTGAGTATTCCGACTGAAGCATTTCAAGGAACAGATACCGAAATTCCTGCTTTGATTGGTCAGCGAATGGCTAATTCGAATAATCTTAAAGTTGGAGATCAGGTTTTACTACGGTGGCGAGATAAGAACGGTACTTTTGATGCTTCAGAAATCACGATTACTCAAATATTTGATACGGATGTTGCCAGCGTTGATTTAGGTCAAATCTGGGTTCCGATTGAAAAGCTTTGGGAAATGACAGAATTGAATGGGCACGCTACTTATTTTATTGCGAATGAAAACTATCAACATGAAAATATAGAAAGCTGGAAATTCATTTCAAAAGAAGAGCTTTTGAACCAGCTTATGGAAATAATTGAAATGAAAAGCGCCAGTAGTTCCATTTTGTATTTGCTATTATTGGGCATTGCGCTTTTGGCCATTTTTGATACTCAAGTGTTGTCCATTTTCAGGCGGCAAAAGGAAATTGGGACTTACATAGCTTTGGGCATGACTCGTTGGCAAGTAGTAAAATTATTCACGATCGAAGGTAGTATGTACAGCTTAATGGCTAGTGTTGTAGGAATCATAATTGGCACACCAATTTTCTGGTATTTTGCCACTAATGGAATCGGTATGCCCGAATATGTAACGCCAGAAGATATGGGGATAACAATTGCACAGCGTATTTACCCTGCTTTTAGTATTGGTCTTTTGGTGGGTACCCTAGCTTTGGTAGTAATTTCAGCTACCATCGTGAGCTTTTTACCTTCCAGAAAGATTGCAAAAATGGATCCTGTTGATGCTTTAAAAGGAAAAGTCCAATGATACAGTTTATTTTAAAAGGAATATTACGAGATAAAAACCGCAGCCTTCTGCCTGTTATCATTGTGGCTTTAGGCGTTACTTTAACAGTATTTTTAAGCGGTTATTTAGCAGGCGTTTTTCAGGATATCATACATCAAAATGCAAGATTTGAAACCGGTCATGTGAAAATCATGAGTCGATCTTATGCAGATAATAAAGAACAATTACCAATTGACTTGGCTTTGTTGGATGTGGATCAACTTCAAGAAAGTTTAGAAAAATCTTACCCTAAGGTGGAATGGGTAAAGCGCATTAAATTTGGAGGGCTTTTGGATCTAGCCGATGAACAAGGCAATACAAAAGGTCAGGGACCTGCCAGCGTTATGGCAGTTTCGCTTTTTTCAAAGGAAAGTCAAGAAGCAGAAAGATTGAATATTAAACAAGCTTTAGTTAGCGGAGAAATTCCCAGTAAAAATGGAGAAGTCTTAATAGCTCATGATTTTTCTGAAAAATTAGATATTGAGATAGGCGATGAAATAACCTATGTGGGCTCCACTATGTATGGAAGCATGGCATTTCAGAATTTCATTGTTTCGGGCACCGTGCATTTTGGAACGGCAGGTTTTGATAGAGGAGCCGTGGTCATGGATATTTCCGATGCGCAGACTTTATTGGATATGGATAATGGCGCTACTGAAATTCTAGGATATTTTGAAAGTGGGCAATATGAAAGCGAAAAAGCTTTTGAAATTACCAATGAATTTAATCAAAAGCATGCTGCTTCAGAGGATGAATTTGCTCCTGAAATGTTCAGCTTAGAACAGCAAAATAATCTAGGTGATATGTTGGCGTACAGTAATTATATGTCACAAATCATAGTAATTGTATTAATCTTTGCCATGTCAGTTGTGTTATGGAATACTGGATTGTTGGGCGGATTGAGACGCTATAAAGAATACGGGATCAGGCTCGCTTTAGGAGAATCAAAAGGCAGTATTTACAGAAAATCAATTATTGAAGCGATTTTAATCGGAGGTATGGGATCAATTATCGGAACAATACTGGGATTATTAGCTACCTATTATATGCAAGAAATAGGGGTTGATATCAGTGATCTAATGCCGCAATCAAGCATGATGATTCCTTCTACTTTAAGAGCGAAAATGATTCCAAGTCAGTTTTATATTGGATTTATACCTGGTGTATTTGCTATGGTTTTGGGTAATATGCTCTCAGGGTTGGGTATTTACAAAAGACAAACTGCACATTTATTTAAAGAATTAGAAGTATGAGAAATTACATGAAAATATGGCTATTGGTATTACTAATCCCATCAAACTTAATGGGTCAAAGCCAATTCACAGCTGAGGAAATTCTTCAGAAAGTAGATGAAAACATGAGTTCCAATTCCACTATAACGGAATCCAAAATGGTGATTCATGGCAGGAGGAACACCAGAGAAGTGGTATCTAAAGGCTATGCCGAGGGAAATGAAAAAGCTTTCACAGAATACCTAGCCCCAGATCGTGAAAAAGGCACCAAAATGCTAAAGTTGGAAGATAAGCTATGGATTTATAATCCTTCTACTGACAGAACAATTCAGCTCTCAGGACACATGCTGAGGCAATCGGTTATGGGCTCTGACCTTTCTTATGAAGATTTAATGGAAGACAGAAAGCTTACCGATATTTATGATGCCCAAATTACAGGAGAAGAAGTTATTGATAGCAGGAAATGCTGGGTTCTCGAGCTTAACGCTACTGTGGAAGATGCCAGTTATCAAAAGCGCAAAACCTGGGTTGATCAGGAAAGATTTGTTCCTTTAAAAGAAGAGCTTTATGCTAAAAGTGGACAACTTTTGAAGCAAATCACTATGAAAAATGTAGAGAAAATTGATGGCAGGTGGTATCCTAAAAATGTGAATTATAAGGATGTATTAAAGGAAGGTGAAGGAACTGATTTTATAGTGCTAGATATTCAATTCAAACCTGAAATTCCAGAATATATTTTTAATAAGGCTTCTTTGAAGAGGTGATAAAAAAGAGCCTTTTTTTTGAAAATTAGGCTCTTTTCCATTTAACAACCAATCTTGTCAACTCTTCTTTCATGTCTGCCACCCTCAAATTCTGTAGTTAAAAAGGTTTTGATAATAGATTGCGTTTTATCATAGTCGATAAAACGTGCAGGGATACATAAGATATTGGCATTATTGTGCTGACGAGTTAGAGCCGCTAATTCATCTTCCCATGCAATTCCTGCTCGGATTCCTTGATGCTTATTAGCCGTCATAGCAACTCCATTGGCGCTTCCGCAAATTAAAATTCCTAATTCGTACTCACCTTTTTCAACAGCTTCTGATAAAGGATGCACATGATCAGGATAATCAACAGAGGCATCCGTATCTGGACCAAAATCTTTTACTTCATGCCCTTCTTTCGTAAGGAATTCAACCAATTGTTTTTTGTATTCAAATCCGGCATGATCGCCACCTATTGCTAATTTCATCTTTTGTGTTTTTATTATTAAATGTTTTAAAAAAGACCTGTCAGGTTAATTTATTTAGCTAATTCAGATTCCGGTCGGTGGCACACCGAACTGGGGTACCTACCATGGTTGGTGGCACACCAACCATAATAATTTTCAAAAAACCTGTCAGGTTTTAGAAACCAGACAGGTCTCATCTCTAATCACTCTTTAATTTTTCTCCCAAATCCTATCCACCTTGCTTTCCTCAAAATGCTCAGTCAAGATTTTTTGTTCCACTTCGTCCAATGTTTTATCTCTTCTTTGCATTACTTTATCCGCTACATCAAAGGCTTTTTTCAATTGAAAAGTAGAGAATCCAGCTGCTCCTCCCCAAGCAAAAGAAGGAATAAAATTTCTTGGAAAACCACTTCCAAAAATATTAGCACTAACGCCTACAACCGTTCCGGTATTAAACATCGTATTGATTCCACATTTGGAATGGTCGCCCATCATCAAACCGCAGAATTGTAAACCAGTATCTTTAAATCCGCCTTTGGCATAATCCCAAAGCTTTACATTAGCATAATTATTTTTCAAATTGGAAGTGTTGGTGTCCGCACCTAGATTACACCATTCGCCTACCACTGAGTTTCCGATAAAGCCATCATGTCCTTTGCTGGAATAGCCGAAGAAAACCGAATTGCTCACTTCTCCCCCTACTTTACAAAAAGGCCCAATAGTAGAATCGCCCTTAATCTTAGCCCCCATATTTACATGAGAATGGTCTAGCATGGCAAAAGGACCTTTTATAATGGCTCCTTCATGAATTTGAGCATTTTTTCCTATGTAGATTGGACCATTTTCCGCATTTAAAATAGCTGCTTTAATGGAAGCACCTTCTTCTATAAAAATATTTTTCTCTACATAAATGGAAGTATGTGGATCATTCACATGCTGAGTATTTCTTCCTGAAGTAATCAATTCAAAATCGCTTCGGATCTCTGAGGCATTTTTTTGAAAGATGTGCCAGCTTTGCGTAATCATGGTAATTTCACCATCATATTCAGCTGCTTCTTCCAATTTTTGCTTGGGATCAAAAAAACCAATTTCTTCTTCTGTGACAGCCGCTGAAATCAAAATACCATCTTTTTTCAATGTCGCTCCAAGCTGAATAGCCCTTACTAATTCAGGATTAGGACAAACAGAGCTATTGATGAGAATATTTTGAGCTTCAGTTTTTGTTGGATATTTCTCGCTTAAAGCGGGTGTTGATATATGAGATAATGAAGCATCTAAATGCTTTTCCCATTTCTCTCTTATTGTTAAAATCCCTACTCGAATTTCTGCAATTGGTCGAGTAAAAGTGAATGGTTTAAGTTGATTTCTAAAATCGGCTTGTTCTATGAGCAAATAGTTCATAATGCAAAATTACAAGCTTCATTGAAATATCAGTCAATTAAAATGGGAAATTCAATTCTAATATTTTTAAAATCAAAAAAAGCCCTAGAAGTTTCCACTTAAAGGGCTTAAGAAACAAATGATCCCTTTTTCTTACTCATTCACAAATTGTTGTAATAAGGCTCTAACCTCTTCATTATTTTCAACTGCAAATTTAGCATAGGAAAACCCACTGCCCACTTTAACGGTGAGCGCACTATC
>NZ_JBNPEF010000033.1:0-147522 GCF_051117495.1 Marivirga sp.
TTTTTTAATTATCTGTGCAAAAAGTGTAATATTGCTCATGAGGGGTTTTTTGGTTTTTGTGTCAACCCAAAATTAATATTTTGGGATAAAACTTAAACCCCTCTCTTTATTTAGGACGGTATTGAATGTCTGACATTACGCAGTCTAAAATATCTGACATTTTTCAAACTTCCCTATTTCATGAAGTAGAAAAATGTCCGACATGGATGATAAGCTAACTTTAATTATAGCAAACATGTCAGACATTGGTAATATTAAAAACACCTTTACTTAAAAAGATAATATCTGACATGAATTCGTAATTCTTAAATTACTAATTATTAATTATCATAGCCTTCAGGTCTTTTCCATCTTACCGGTGCTTCTGGTTCAGGCTGCATTTCAAACTCTTCAGTTTCCAATAATTTCAAGGCTTCTTCCACTGCTTTTTCCAATTGGGCATCTCTGCCTTGCAAGGCCATTTTGGGATCATCAATAACCTCAACATCTGGCGCTATGCCTTCACCTTCTACTGCCCATTCTCCATCGGTATCGTAAAAACCTCCTCTTGGAGCAACCATTCTTCCACCATCAATAAATCTAGGCGTATCCCATGTACCCACTAATCCTCCCCAGGTTCTAGTTCCTACCAACGGGCCAATATCCTTTTTCTTAAACATATAGGGCAATAAATCACCACCAGAACCTGCTCTTTCATTGATAATCATCACTTTTGGCCCCCAAAGCCCTGCTATAGGGGATGTCCACGGCCGATTATCACCTGCTTTGCTATTGAAATAACCGATAGGCTCACGGGTCAAAATATCAATCATATAATCAGCTGCTGAACCGCCACCATTATTACGTTCATCCAAAACCACTCCTTTTTTATCCTGCTGTGAAAAATAGTAGCGGTTAAAACTCGTAAAACCCGGGCCACTGGTATTAGGGATGTAAACATAAGCCAGTTTACCTTCTGACATTTCATCCACTTTTCTTCTATTGCCTTCCACCCAGTCAATATATCTAAGGCGATATTCATTGCTAACTGGTTTTACGTATATTCTTTCGGCTCCTGATTTTGAGGCTGTGCTATTTACCATAACGGAAACAGTCCTTCCTGCAGTTTGGGCAAAATGTTCATAGATATTATCATTGGCAGTGATGGTTCTTCCATTTACTTCTAAAATATAATCCCCTTCTTTCACTTTCTGCCCAGTTAGACCCAATGGCGCTTCAATATCCGGATTCCATTGTTCGCCATCATAAATCTTGCTGATTTTATAATAACCTTTTTCGATTTCAAAATCAGCTCCTAATAATCCAACAGGAACTCTGTCCACATCCGGCATATCCCCACCTGAAACATAAGAATGACCAATGGCTACTTCACCACTTAATATATCTACTAAATAATTCAAATCAGTTCTGTGGTGTACATGTTTCACCCATGGCTGATACCAGCTGTAAACTTTATCCCAAGGTGAACCGTGCACATTATCTACATATAAGAAATCTCGCATAAAACGCCATCCTTCTTTGAAAATCTGTGCGTATTCTGCCTTTGGATTCACTTTCATTTGAGCCGAAACGGATATTTTATCTTCTGGCTTAGGTTTACCTTTTGTATCGGTAATAGTCCAACTCCCTGCTTTTTGGAAAAGCGTATGATTTCCATTTTTAGAAAGCACCATTTGACTCACGCCTTCTTCAAAATCCTCTACCTTCTCTTTCTTCACATCATAAGTGTGCACTTTCAATCCTTCTTGATTCGGAATTGACTCTGCAATGAAAATAGTATGCTCTCGTCCACTTCTGATGAATTGGTAATTACGAGCTGGCAATTTCAAGGAAACCAATCGATCTTGGATATTATTAAAGTCAATTTTTACAGTCGTATCTTCTTTCTTTTCATCTTTTTTATCCTTTTTATCTTTACCGTCTTCTTCTTCCTTTTTCGCTTCCTCTTCATCACTTTTGGGCAAATTTGGAGCCTTTCCGTCAGCGCTCAATACTACAGCATATAAACTTCTGTTGACTGATGGATCATAAGAACTCATATCCAACCAACCCGTGTTCAAACCATAATCCGTACTTGCCAAGAAATACAAATATTCACCTGATTGATCCCACTGAGGAGAAGTGGCATCAGCCAAAGGATCGGAAACTTGATGTGTTTGTCCAGATTGCGTATCATAAATAAAGATTGCCTTGAAATGGCTATTCTGCTGCTTTTCATAAGCTATATATCGGCTATCCGGTGACCAGTTTGGATTCATCGTTCTGTTTGGATGTGCATAGCCATCAGTATCAACTTTTTTGACTTGACCATTTTCCAAATTGATATACCATAAATTGTAATCAGTATCCGTATAGCTTATGAATTTACCGTCAGGAGACCAGTCTGGTTTAAAATAGAAAGTAGGATTTTCCAAGGCATAAGATTTTTGGTTTTCACCGAACTGATTAGCTACTACCAACTGATATTCACCGCTTGCATCTGAAAACCAAGCTATTTTATCTCCTTTAGGAGACCATATCGGAAATCTGTCCGCCACACCACTACTTTGGGTGATATTTCTCCAGCTTCCATCCTCTTTAGGAAAAGTGAAAATATCGCCTCTGTGCTCAAAAATGGCTCTTTTCCCATTGGGAGAAAGATTAGGATTGTCAACATTACCAGCTTTAACATCTTCCCATCTTTCTCTACTAAAATTCAAATCGCCCTTTACATTGATTTCCAATTGACTTGAAGTCTTATCATTTGCATTTAATAAATGGAGATATCCTCCCTGATCATACACAATTTGATCACCAAAAGCATCTAAGCTTTTTACATCAAATTTTTTATGAAAGGTAATTTGCTCTTCTTCCTCGGAAACCAAATCATAACTCCAAATATTGCTCACATAATCTCTTTCCGATAAATAATAAACTTTTTGCCCAATCCAAACCGGATCAAGATGTCTTTCCTTATCGATCTGAGGAGTTCTGGTCAATTCTTGATTATCTAAGTTTAAAATCCAGATAGGCATTGCTTGTCCGCCACGGTAATTTCTCCATTCCGGATCCCAAGAAGTAATAGGTGTATAGGCTAAATGCTTTCCATCGGACGAAACTTCTCCATAAGAAGCCCTTATATCAACTAAAGGCTGCGGAAAACTGCCTTTAGGAGAAACAGTATATAGTTGAGAGGTTTTAGTAGGATGCGCTTTTCGTCCCGTTCTAAATAAAATATCTCCATCCGGAGTCCAGCCTTGCACAAAATCACCGCCCGGATGATAGGTTAACCTTTTAGGTGTACCTCCTTCAACGGGAATAGTGTAAACATCAATATTTCCATCATACTGAGCAGTAAAAGCTATCCATTTACCATCATCAGAAAAATGAGGAGCAGATTCATAGCCCTCCCCAGTAGTCAACCGAATGGCATCCCCACCAGAAAGTGGTGTTTTCCATAGGTCATTGGCATAAACAAATACTACATGCTCAGCTGATAAAGTTGGCTGTCGTAAAAGCATGGTACCTTGGGCAATTGTTTCGGCTGAAACAAATGCCATCAATAAGAATAAATATATTTTTTTCATAAGAACTGATTTTTACGGTTTGATGAGTAAGCTACTAAATTTGATTGAAAGATGGTAGAATAATTATATGAGTGAAATAAGTAATTAGGTTTTGAGGTGTAAAAATGTTGATGTTATGATGTTATAATATGTTAATGAGGTATTAAATGGGTAGAATAAAGACGCCTATGTTCGTCCTAGTTTGTAACGAGAATGCTTCAATTATCACTGTTCATGAAAAATAGTGTGGTAAGAAGAAAAATGTATCGCATATTTTTAGTAATTCTATAAAAGATTGCAAAAAATGATTAAATCTAAAAGTGAGGGCTGGTAATCTTTCATCAACTTAATTTTAAAAATTACTGCAAAATTACAGGCCCGATAAAATCAGATAATTATTTGGAATTATAGTACCCCACAAGTATTTTTGATCTATATATCAATAGTTCAACCTAAATCTAAAATTAACTTATCATTTCCAGATCTTTTTATTTAGTTAGAAAAATTATTTGAAGTCAAAACCTTTTAATTTAATATGAGTAAATTCTTACTTTGTATTTTTTTGATTTTCGTATCTTATACAATTTCTGCCCAAGAGGCACCATTGGGTATAAGAGCGGGAGCTAATTTTTCAACAATTGCAGGCGATGCTGAAAATGTATCTCCTAAATTAGGAGGGCATATCGGGATTTTTAGTGTATTACCCTTATCAGAAAAATTTAGTATTAATCCGGAATTATCAGTATCTAATCAAGGAGCTAAATCATCCGATAATAGAGAGATAAGCTTCTCATTTTGGTATATAAACGCCCCAATTTTGTTAAAATATCAAAATAATTCTTCATTCTTTTTAAATACTGGGATTCAGTTTGGGACTGTTTTTACTGCCAACTATAAAGAAAGCAATCAAAAAGAAAATATTACTGCTCAATTAGAAAATTTTGATTTTGCTCTTGCCTTGGGACTAGGTTATGAAATATCAAAATACGGTTCTCTTGAATTAAGATACAATCATGGATTTTCAAATTATTCGAGGACTACTGGAGTTAACGGAGAGAAATTTTTTAATAGAGTAATTCAATTCTCATTTGCTTATGTCATTTTTAAATAAATTAAGAGGAAGTTTAGCAGTTATTACCTTTTTATTCATTCATAACTGTCTTTTTGCACAGGATCATGTTAATTCTAGGCTATATTTTAACAATTGGAAAATAGTTAATCCAGCAGCGGCAGGATTTCATGAATCGCAGAAATTTGACATCAATTTTGCAAGTACATTTATGAATCCCTCAAATGTGCTTCTATCTTGGGAAAGTAAAATTATTAAACCATCTAGTGGTGTAGGTCTAATATTTGAAAATTATAATTTTGGTTTATTATCTAATGTTAACGCTTCAGTTTTATATAACTATCAAATTGATATAGATGAAAAAAACACATTAAGTTTTGGATCAAACTTAAACTATATTTCACAAACTTTTGATGATACATTTGATTTTCAAGGAGACATGGATATTGCAATTAATGACTCATATCCAGCTTCTACTTTTGATATTGGTTTAGGTGTGGCCTATAAGTCAGAAAATTTTCAGGGGGGAGTCTCGTTTCGAAACATTCTAGAATCAGAAATATATCCAAGTTATTTAGATCGGCCAAGCAAAAATACTACCGGCCATTTAACTGCCTATGCACAATATCTATTTGGTGATGGGAATTTTTATTTCATTCCCTCCGCTTTTCTTGATACAAATTATGAAAGATTATATTTCGATATAAATCCGACATTTAAATTGATGAATTTTATTTTAATAGGTGGAGGGGCTAGATTTTCAGGCGAGTATAGAAGTTACAATTTACGAACGGGATTTGATTGGCAGGAGAAAATTCAGTTCAGTTGTATATTTTATTCAACGGACTATAATAGTGCAGTCAAAAATATTGAATTCGGTATCTCTATCAATCCTTAATAGAAAAAAAGGTTTTTGTAATTAAAGCTTAGGACTGAATATGGTATTATAAAAGTGCTAATGAATACTTAAGGTAATGAAATGCTAAATACTTTTACACTCCTATAATCCCTATTTCTTTAATAACCCTCCTTATAAACGAGGACTCTAAAAAGATGGCTAGGAAACAGCTTGAAAAGACGCACGAAGAAGTTGAACGAACGCTGGAAAAAGATAAGTCTAGCTACTAATAAAAAAGTTAAAGAATTTCTCCGGTCTGACTGTCGTCTGACCTAATCAGTGCAAGTCATGCCTGACTATTGGCTTGTCTAATGCTACGGTATTCAAAAGCACTTCCTTAGGCCAGTACCGCAGATCAGACCGACCGTCATCAAAAAACAACAATGAATCAGCATTATCAAATAAACAGACTTTCTGCTGTAGCACAGGCCGTTCTGCCTATAGTTTGACCTCATTATTATTGAACTACCTAAGATCGATGGAATGGATAGGAGAAAAAACAAAAAATGACTAAATTTGATATAAAAGAAGAAAAATGTCAGATTACAAAAAATTAATAAAAAGAGATTCAAATAAAAGATTTGGGAAACCTTGTGTCAGAAACACTCGAATAACTGTATTTGATGTATTAGGCTGGTTAGCTTCCGGAATGACTTATGATGAAATAATTTTTGACTTTCCTGAACTAACATTAGAAGATATTAAAGCATGTTTAGCTTATGCAGCAGATAGAGAACATAAATTGCAACATGCTTCATGAATTTATTATTTGATCAGAACATTTCTTACCGTGTCACTAAAAAGTTAGAGAGTCTGTTTCCAAAATGTAAGCACATTTCTGATTGCGGATTAATAGATTGTGATGATACCGAAATTTGGGAATATGCAAGAAAAAATGATTTCTCCATAGTTACGTTTGATGCTGATTTTTATGATATAAGCGTTATTAATGGACACCCTCCAAAAATTATATGGATTAGAAGCGGAAATTTAACCACAAAAGAAATTGTCAGTTTATTAAATCACCATAAAACTATCATTGAAAAATTTTTAATCAATGATGATTACAGAAATGTATCTTGCCTTGAAATTGAATAAAAACGAGAATTTCACGATTTTAATTAATCTATTTCGGCTTTATCAATAAGTTGCTTTAGTTTATATTTGATTGAAAACTAAAGAATAGATGAAAATCCTAATTGTTGGCGCAAGTGGAGCTACAGGAAAATTTTTAGTGGATGAATTATTATCTGCAAATAAAGAAATTAAGATAATTGTTCGACCTACAGCAAACATCCCTGATACCTGGCTATATAATGAGCAACTTCATATAATCCGTGGAAATATCTCAGAAATGAAAGTGGATGAAATGACTGAAATTATTTCTGATTGTAATGCATTTGCTTCATGTTTAGGACATAATTTGACGCTTAAAGGAGTCTTTGGAAAACCACAGAAATTAGTGACCGATGCGGTTCAACTTATATGTGAAGCCATTTCAAGAAAAAATCCTGAAAAAGCAGTAAAATTTGTTTTGATGAATACAGTTGGGAATCAAAATAGAGATATAAAGGAACAGGTTTCAATTGCACATAAAATTGTAATTGCTATGGTTCGCTTTTTCATTCCTCCTCAAGCTGATAATGAAAAAGCAGCTGATTTTCTAAGGCTTATGGTTGGTCAAAATCATCCTAAAATAGAATGGGTAGTCATTCGTCCTGATTCACTGATAAATGAATACTCTGTCACTGACTACCGCCTACATCCATCTCCCATCAGCAGTGCCATTTTCAATCCGGGTGAAACTAGCCGAATAAATGTAGCTCATTTTATGGCTCAATTAATTATGGATGATGATTTATGGGGAAAATGGAAAGGACAGATGCCAGTGATCTACAATAAATAAAATCATTGTATTCAATATGATTTTTAACTAATTTAGAAGAAGTTAATCTCCAAGCCTAAATTATGAAAAAGAACCTAATCATAACTATCCTCGCCCTTATTTCAATTGCTTCATTAATATTTGGATATATACAAAAACAAAAAGCTGATGAGCAAGAGGCTCTTGCTATAGAATTATCTGTAGCCATTAGACAAATTGAATTAGAACAACAAACTGCAAAGGAAATTTCAGAAAAAGCTCAAGAAGAATTACTCAGAATGCGAAAAGAGACAGAATTAGCTCAGAAAAAAAAAATAACCTTTGATTCTCCTCAGTTTTCTTTTTCTCTCTTGTATTTAAGATGTATATCCGGTCTGACTATCGTCTGACCTAAGCACTCCATTAGGTCAGTACCGAAGGTCAGACCGACCTCATACCCACTGCTCAATTGCAATAAAATTTCTCTTAAAAAATGCTTATTAATGTCTCTTAAGACACATTTCAATAATAATTTCACTAAATTTCAAAAAACTTTATCAACCCACGCAACCGATGCGAACTCAACTGCATCTTGAAGATGTAACCAGCAATAATGAAAGTGTTTATCAACAAATCTAAAACGGAAGAAGACTTAATAGCAGGATGCATTAAGCAGAAAGCAAGTGCTCAACGAGCCTTGTTTGACAAATACTCCGGAAGGATGCTAGGCCTTTGCAGAAGATACGTGAAAGATGTGTTGGAAGCTGAAGGTGTAATGATCACTGCTTTCACCAAAATATTCGAACGTATCAATCAATATACCGGAGAAGGAAATTTTGAAGGCTGGATGAAACGCATCATGGTAAATGAGTCTTTACAATATCTTCGGAAGCATAAGAACATGCAGCTGAACATGGATATAGAAGAAGCACATCATTTACCGAATTATGATGCCATGGAAGATCACTTGCAAACGGAAGATCTGATGCAAATGATAGGCGAATTGCCTGTAGGTTATAGAACGGTTTTTAACCTCTATGCCATAGAAGGTTACTCTCATAAGGAGATAGCTGAACAATTAAGTATTAATGAAAACACTTCCAAATCGCAGTTGAGCAGAGCAAGGGTTTACTTGCAAAAACGTTTAGCCGAATTGGAACAAGAAATATCAGTAAGTCATGGAAACTCATAAAATAGACCAATTATTCAAGCAAAAACTGGAGCGCCACAGCGAACCGGTATCTGCTGATGCTTTTGCAAAAGTGCAAGCCCAAATGAAAGGGAAAAAGCAAAAGAAGGGATTCCCTTGGATGATAGCCGCTAGTGTAAGTATCCTTTTGGTACTGTCATTCGGTTTGGTATATAATTACAATCAAGATCAGGCTCCTAATTTGGCTCAATTAGATTTAAGCCAATCAAGCTTAAGTTTAAATGATACAAAAGAAGTAGAGTTTCCTGAGCCAAAGCAAGAAACTCAAAACCAAATTAAAGTGCAAAAGGAAGAGAATTCCCAGCCAATGCAAAAACAAGTGCCAATTAAAGTTGAATCGGAAAAAGTAAGCAGAATGGCTGCACTGGACAAAGTAAATGGTTTCAAAGCCGATATTAAGATTGACATGGTTCCTGAATTACGATTGGCGCCACAAATAGACGAAAATAAAGTAATAGTGGAAATACATTACGCTTATGCTGATACTAAAAAAGAGGAGAATTTATTAGTAAAAAGTAATAACAAACTTAAATCACTGGCCAGTGAATTCAGTTTAGCCGAACTGAGAAGTGCGAAAAATGAGTTATTCGCCTCTGCATTACAGTTCAATAAAAAAGAAAACAATTAAAAAAAGAAAAAGACACAGATATGAAAAATATAATTAAAATATCGATGATAGTTTGTTTCGGCCTTTTCAGTCAAATGGCCAGTGCAAGCGGTTGGAATACCGACACATTAAAGGTAATTCAAGCAAATGGTGAAATGGTGAAAATCATCTTGAATAATATTCAGGATAAAGAAGAAGTGAAAGCTTTTAATTTAAAGAAAATTGTAGAAAGTATCTCTGAAAACTCGCAAGGCTCTAATGATGAAGAGGTGTTAGTGACAGGTAAAAATACGACTTATATGATAAAACAATCTGGTGATTATTACTACCTAAGCGAACTGAGCAAAAAGAGTAATGACCGCTATGTTGTACAGATATTTGAAACTACTTCCAGAGCAGAATTAGAGGAAATAAAAGAAATAGCTGCCAAAAGAGGAATTGATATCAAATACGAGAATTTAGAGATCATCAATGGAAAAATAGATGCCATAACATTAAAAGTAGATTGCAATGATGGTTATTCAGGGACTGCTTCCACTACCAATATGCCAGAATCAGGTATAGGATTTATCCGAGATTATTCAGCTAATGCAGATGCACATTTTCAAATGGGAAAAATATTTGGAAATGGAAATAATGAAAACGTTGATGGAGATTGGAAAAAGGAAATGAAAGAGGGATTTGATACAGCTTTCAATGAAGAAAAAATTGTAAGAAAGAAAAAATCATCCTTTATTAATTATGATCATGAAATTGATTTCTCCATGGGTTTAAATAATTATCTTAACGACAATAATCAATTCCCTGATAGCGATAATAAGGATTTCAGTTTAGACCCCTTAACTTCCTGGACGTATGGGATACATTCAAACCATATCGTTTCAGCAGGACATTATGTGAAATTTAATTTTCAATTCGGATTATTGTGGAATAACTTTGCCTTGGCAGACAATAGATACCAATTCACGAAAGGGGCTGAACAACTATTACTCAATGACACTGAGGTGTCTAGACCGGATATTAGCCCAACTAGAAGTAAATTAAATATCACCTACTTAAATTTCAATTTGGTGCCAATGTTCCACTTTGGAAAAAGTAGTAATGCCTTCAGAATTGGGGCTGGGCCTTATGGAAGCTACAGAATAGCCAGCAAATCAAAGTTCAAATACAATGACAATGGAAAAGATGTGGTAAAAAATAACTTCCATATCAATAACTGGAAATATGGAATTAAAGCACAAGTAGGATGGAAAGGGGTAGATTTGTTTGCTACTTATGATTTGAGTCCAATTTTCATTGAAGACAGAGGGCCAGAAGCTCAATATCCATTGAGAGCTATCTCTTTTGGAGTGATATTCTAGATTTAAGATGATAGATTAAGTGATAATAGACTATAGAATTTATGATTTAATAAAGCGCAGACTTAGGTTTGCGCTTTATTTTTGCTATTTAGATTATGCTATTCACTTGCCATATCAGTCAGATGCTAATGCATGATTCCGAAATAAAATCAATGCTCATGTCCGACTTTTCTTATCTAGCATGAATCCATTTTAAATGTTTCTACATCCAAATTTTAATACTATCTATCGAATAATTTTATAACTTTATGATAATGATTGTATATTAAATTTCATCCATTAAACCTTTATTAAAATATATGTCAACAGAAATCATCAACATCAGTAAACAGGAAGGAAATAATCGTCTTTATTTAACCGATAATGAAGGGCATTCCGGAAAAGACAACATTACCACCAAGGTTCATCCTGGAGATACCGTTACATGGAAACTTGTTCCCAATGGAGGAATAGACCAAATTACGGGAATTACAGCAAAACCGGACAGCCAAGATATTTTTTCAACAAATCCTGCACCTGTTAATCCAGATGACCCAGCATCAGATTGGAAAGGTACTGTAAGCGAAAATGCAAAAGGGAATGAATCTTATTCTATTGCTTACAAAATTGGGAATGAGTCATTTGTGGACGATCCTGAATTAGAAGTGGAAGATGATGGCTAATTTCCCCTTTACTATTGTCAACAAGAAAGCTTATTTTCTATTAAGCTTTCTTTTTTTTTCTTACCAATTTCTTGGATTTCAATACCAAAGTGTAGATAGCTTACAGCAACTATTGCAAAACGGTGAGTTTGAAAATGATTCCATCCAATTAGAGATTTTTGAGGAATTATTTAAAAACGCAACACTTTCACCAGAAGTAAGACTCAAGTACGCAAAAGTAGCATATGACAAAGCCAATAGTTTAGAAAATAGCAGATGGCTATTTAAAACCAATCTTCAGTTGGGTCATATATATAAGAAAATAGGTGATTTGGAGCAATCCTTTTCACATTATATGCAGGGATTACGAGAAGCTGAAAAACAAAAAGACAATAAAAGAATTGCATTAATATATAGTTCTCTAGGCACTTTGTACCGAGTTGGGGAAGACTATGACAAGGCAATTAAGAATTATAAATTAGGAATAAACTATTTAAGGAAAGGTAAAACAAAAAGTGACTCAACCAATTTGGCTAAAAGCCTGATGAATACAGGAGAGTTTTATCGAATCCTTGGAAAATATGATTCTGCCAATTTATATTTTGAAGAATCTGCCATAATTTTTCAACAAATTGATTATTTGATGGGTACTGCTTACACTATCGGAAATATGGGCTTGGTACATGCCCAAAAAGGTGAACATCAAATTGCGAAAATAAAAATGGACTCAGCTTCAGCAATCTTGGAGAAATTGGGGGATTTCTATCCTATTGCAGTTTACGATACCTACCTAGCTGATATCTACAAAGAAAACAATGATTTAGAACGTGCAATTGAATATGCAAACCATAGTCTAAAAATAGCTAAAGAACATTCATTAAAAGAACAAATTCGGGATGCCAATCTGAAATTATCCGAATTATATAGTGCTCAAAAGGACTATCAAAAAGCATATCATCACCAGAGCCAGTATTTAGTATATAGAGATAGCATTAACAATGAAGAAAACATCAGAGAAATTGCTGATTTACGAACCGAATATGAAGTAAGTAAACGTGAAGCAGAAATAGAATTATTAAGAACTGAGCAAAAGAATCAATATATTATTTTTACCTCCATGGCAGTTATCATCTTGCTATTGGCCATTGCAAGTTTTCTGTATTACCGCAACAGTAGGAGAAAGCAAACGCTAAATCTAATATTAAAAGAAAGAAAAGAAGAAGCAGAAGCACAAAGAGACCAACTAGAAGCTATCAACGAGACAAGAGAGAAGTTTCTATCTATAATAGCTCATGATTTAATGGGGCCTGTTAATTCTTTTAAAGGCTTATCTACTATCATGAAAATGAGTCTTGAGAGTCAAAACATTAAAGATTTAAACGATATTCATAGCGTCTTTGATAAATCTGTCAATAATCTATCAAGCCTTTTAACCAATTTATTGGATTGGTCGGTAACTCAACAGGGAGACATTCCCTATAATCCTGAAAAATTAGATTTCAATAAGCTCATCAAGGAATTGATAGATTTATTTTTCAATATGGCTGAAGCCAAAAAGATCAGTTTAAGAACTGAAATTTCGAATAATCTGCACTTATGGGCTGATGCCAATAGTGTCAAAACCATTTTAAGAAATTTAGTCAGTAATGCACTGAAATTCACGGATGAAGGTGGAGAAATCCTTATTTCAGCTACAAAAAACAATTCATTTACAGTCATAAAAGTAAAGGATAATGGTATTGGAATGCCACAATCTAAAATCGATATGTTGTTGGCTGAAAATAACTTTGAAATCAGTCAAGGAACCAAAGGAGAAAAAGGAGTTGGATTAGGTCTTCAATTG
Source organism: Marivirga sp. (assembly GCF_051117495.1). Taxonomy (NCBI): domain Bacteria; kingdom Pseudomonadati; phylum Bacteroidota; class Cytophagia; order Cytophagales; family Marivirgaceae; genus Marivirga; species Marivirga sp. Next base: position 13,039 of record NZ_JBNPEF010000033.1, read on the forward strand.
GTGAAAGAATTTGTGGCCATGAATAAAGGAAAAATGGAAATTGAAAGTAAAATTGATAAAGGCACTACTTTTAGTGTTTATCTCCCGAGTACAGCACCTAAAAAGGTCCAAGCTGACGCTTGAACCAAAAAGATATTAATGTAGTAAAATCTTCCTGATTCAAGCGTAGCTCGCACAATTATGGACTACATCTCCATAGCCAAACTCTCCCACTCTTCCGTTAATTCTTCTAACTTCTTATTAACTTTCTCAAATTCCTGATTTACCTCAAATAGCTGATCAGGATTGCCGTAAACTGATGGTTTAGCCAATTCTTCTTCCAATGCTTTTTTGTCAGCTTCCAACTTTTCGATAGTTGCTTCAAGCTTAGATAGTTCTTTTTTCTTGGCTTTTAGCTCAGCATCTTCCGGTTGATGTCTAGGCTTGGCTTGTTTTTCCTTTTTCTGTTCTTTTTTTAACTCCTCTTCAAAAGCTTTATCTTCTGCTTTTGACGCTTCTCTTTTGGCAAACCAATCTTGGAATTCATCATAAGTACCAGGATATTCTTTTATTTGGTAATCTTCTATCCACCAGATTTTATTAGCAACATTTGACACGAAATACCTATTGTGAGAAACCGTAATAAAAGAGCCCTCATATTGCTGTAAAGCTTGAATAAGGATGTTTTCGGATTGCATATCTAAGTGGTTGGTCGGCTCATCCAGCAATAAGAAATTAGCATTGGAAATCATAGTTTTGGATAAAGCCACGCGAGACTTTTCACCTCCAGAAAGTACTTTTATCTTCTTAAAAACCTCCTCATCCCTGAAAAGAAAACAACCCAATAGGTTACGGAGCTCCATTTCGGTTCGGTCACTTCCAGCCTGCTTAAGCTCATCTAATATTTCATTCTGAACATTTAGGGATTCTAGTTGGTGTTGTGCGAAAAAACCGAATTCAACATTATAACCTTCCTCTCTTTTACCTTCAATTTTTTCCTCACCTGCTATAATTCTAAGCAAAGTAGATTTACCTTTTCCATTTGCCCCAATCAAGGCAATCTTATCTCCTCTTTCAATATGGGCGTCTGCATTTTCTAAAATTTTAATATCGCCATAAGACTTGGAAACCTCGTTCAATCGAACAATATGTCTGCCCGATTTATTGTTGATTTTAAAGCTGAAATTTATAGTGGCATTGTTATCTACAACAGCATCTACTTTATCCATTCTATCCAAAGCCTTTACTCTGGATTGCACTTGTTTGGCTTTAGTAGCTTTTGATCGGAAACGATTAATGAATTGTTCTGTCTGCTTAATTTTTTGTTGCTGATTTTCATAAGCATTTTGTTGCAACTCAGCCCTTAACGCTTTTTCCTCATTGTAGAAACTCCAATTCCCTGCATAAACATTTAATTGTTGCTGGTCCACTTCCACCGTCATATCAATGGTTCTGTCTAAAAATTCTCTATCGTGAGAAACAATGATATAAGCGCCTTCATAGGATTTTAAGTAATTTTCAATCCATTGGATAGAAGGTAAATCCAAGTGGTTGGTGGGCTCATCCAGCATCAAAAGGGAAGGCTTTTCCAATAATAGCTTGGCCAACATCACCCGCATTCTCCAACCACCAGAGAAAGTCCTAAGTGGCCTGCTTAAATCCTCGGTTCTGAATCCAATTCCTTCCAAAATCTCTTCTGCTTTAGCTTGAAGACTGTAGCCTTCCATCATTTCGTATTGCTCTTGGGCTTTGGTTAATTTATCTACCAAATCATCGGAATAATCCTCCTCCATTTTTTTTAAAATGGATTCGATTTTCTCTTGCAACTTTAAAGCTTCTTTAAATGCCTGCATGGCAACATGCAAAATACTATCATCTGATTGGAAAGAAAGTAAATCCTGATTTAAGAATCCAATGGTGCAATCTTTACTCATTTGCACTTCTCCCTTATCAGGGGTGATATCACCATTGATGATTTTGAGTAAAGTGGATTTTCCTTGTCCGTTCAGTCCGATCAAACCGATTTTATCTTTGGGTTTGATATGAAGAGAGGCATTATCAAATAAAGGCCTATCGCCTATGTAGTAATCTAAATTATTAATAGAAAGCATGATGCAAAATTAAGTGGGATTTTCTCAGGATAAAACGCTTTGAGCGAATAGTTGAAAATATATTTCCATTTCAATATAAATATTGTTTAACATTTAATAAGTATTAATTAAACAAAATATAAAGTACATTGTTGCTTAAGTAAATAAAATTTAAAAACTATGAGTAAAACAGAAGAAACACAAAGCTGGCCAGATTTAGCAATCGGATTATACGATAAATTAACTGGCAGAAATGCACAGATCAATTATGATTTCAGTGATTTCAAAATTGGGGTTCCAAAGCAAGCAGGTTCGGAAGAAAAGACAGAATGGACCATCAATGGAAAATTGAGTATAACCACTGATACCAAGAAATGAAAAAAATTAATATAACAGCCGATGTAGAATTTAAAAATGATTTGGGGACTATCAAACTTAAGGATGATGGAAAACATCTTTTGGTAGATATCTCTTCTTCATCGGCTGTTATTTATCCTTTGAGGGTTTATCTTGGGCTTCGTAGATACCTCCACTTAAGTAAATATTTAAATCAAAAAATTATGGTGATGATATCAAACAAAAATGTAATAGCTATAAATAATGGGCAAATAAGCTATTTAAAAAAATGGTGGTTATTCAAATTCATATTGAATTCTATCATTAAAAAAGGGATATAAAAAAAACTGCACCTACCAAAAGTAAATGCAGTTTCAATAAGTCTTCTAAATTAATTTATCTCACCATCAATCTTACTTTTTTCCTAATATTACCTTGCTTTACATCTATTATGTAAATTCCAGAATTTAATTCCTTATTGATTGGCAATGGTTGATTAAAATCAGATGGATCATGTACCGCCTGATAATGTCTCCTTCCCTGCATATCAAATATTGCTACTTGAACTTTTTGGTCAGCATGGAAACCAGACAATCTTAATTTAATATTCTGGGACTGGGTAGGATTTGGCACTGCCACTAAATCAGAATCTAGCTCTCTATTTATCTTCACGACTTCAGAATATTCAAAAGCACCGTCATAATCCACTTGTCTTAAACGGTAGTATGAATCACCATTTAAAGGTGAATAATCCTTGAAAGTATAATCAATTGTTTCTTTCGAATCTCCAGCTCCTTCTACTATGCCTATCACTTGGAAATCCTTACCGTCAAATGATCTTTGCACCTCGAAGAAATCATTGTTCTTTTCAGAAGCTGTTTGCCATTTTAAATCAACTCTGCTTCCATTATTATCGGCTGTGAAGAACGTCAATTCAACCGGTAAGGAGTTATTATTGGCATCGCCAGCTCCGAAGGTCACAAAGTTTGTAGAGAAATCAAATCTAGTATTTGAAGTTAATTGACCATTACTAGCATTTCCAGATACATTAGATTGCCCTTGATCTTCCCATTGTGTAGAAACTCCATCTTTGAATCGAACCACTCTCAATTCACTTAAGGATTGTCCTACACTTGCTGAACCGTCTGCTATATTACTGCTTGGGTCCCAATAAATTTTAACATTAGCCATATTAGAACCAGCACTGGTTAATTCCCAATATTGATTAGCACTCACTACAGGATTAGAACCTCCTAAGTCATTGGCAAGCGTTCCAATTGCTGGATTCTCCTCAGGACTTTCGCTAAAGAAAGTAGCTGTCCAATCATCAGTATTTTGAATATAACTCACTTCAATCAATCCATATCGACCACTCTGTCCTACCGGAAAAGGATCAAATTCAGATGCTGTGGAAGCATTGAGATTTCTAATTAAGGGACCGTTAACATGACTTGAAGTCTTAAAGCCAGATAGTGTTGCTGAATTTTGAATAACTAAAGAATTATCCGTATTTGTATTAATAAGTCCGTTGGTAAATTTAAGTTCTCCACTTACCTCCACATCATTATTGCCACCATCAATAATCGATAATCTTCCATTAGATTTATTCACTTCTAAAATATTGAAGGCCTCCAATCCCGTAAATTGACCAGAAATAGTCTGGTTAGTGGTACCATCCATTACTATTGTCGCATTGTTAAATTCAGCATTAAAGTTGCTACCGCCATTTTTGATGATATTACCTTTAACTCTCAATTCAGAGTTGTTGGCCATTTCAAAGTCACCTCCAGCAAGTTCTAAGTTTTCACAGATATTAACACTAACTCCATTGGACATAATTTTCTTTCCGTTACCACTTAAAACTAACCTTCTCAAATTATTAAATCCTTCTGCAAGAATTGTAACATCAGTCCCCAGATAGTTATTTTCATATTCTAAACCACCTCCATCTGAGCAGCTAGCATCAGGGAAGAAGGCCTCGTAATCACCTGCAGGAAAAGCACCATCATCTACTAATTTTAAGGTACCGTTTCCTTCAATGGTTCCTAAATTATGCCCAAAAGTACCATTGACTTCCAAAGTGGCATTTTCTTCTATCGTTACCTTTCTAAATCTTCTAAAGTTATCATTTAGAACCAAAGTATAATTGCCTCTCACCACTAAATCCGGGGATTGACCTACAGAAGGCGCAACTCCTCCATCATATGAACCCCCAACATCAACATTTCCATCAGCTATCCCTGTTAAGGTTTCAAACAAAGGAACTAAATTAGGAATTGCACCACCACATAATAATGCATCGCTATTATCACGTGTAATACCTGCGGTATATCTACCCTCTAAAGTCTCACTCGTTAACCCACTATATTCATTAGATACATCAGATTGGAAGGTAATGGTGTTAGCTACTTCATCAAATAGTTGTTCTGAATAAATTTTATCCCAAGTATCATCTGCATTCAATAACCTTGCAGGTGCATAATTAGTCAAATCAAGTCCTGCTCCATTATTTACAGATTCCAAGACATCATTATGATACATTGTAAAGGAACCATCAAAATTAGTGATATTCTCTGACTTCACTAACCAATAATATTGCAATACATTTTCTGTATCATCATAATCAACTGCTCCAGCACACAATTCATCATCATCATCCGTAATACCATCTGAGAAATTATCGATTGGCTTGATCGTGATAAAGCCATTTCCATCAACATCAGTGGCAGAAACTATTGCAGGGGTATAATTTAAAAGACCTACTGGGTAAACAAAATCTCCATTGAAGTTCTCCGGATAGATTTTCCTCACCCCTTTATCAATCAAACTGGTGTTGACAGTAATCATATTATTCACATTGAAATCAGAAACTGTTGCACCTCCTGAGCCATTTTCGAAAATAGCATCCTCATCCATTATCAGTAGGTTTGAACCAATATCAAAAACCCCAGAAGCCAATATTACCTTATGATTGATTTCAAAATCATTTTGCCCAGCAGTTACTTCTACCCCATTGCTGTTATCAATTGTAATGGTTCCAAACGTACTCTGACCGTTCGTTGATCGTGCTATGTTCTGAGTTGCAGTGCCATTAAAGACAATTCCTGGTCCAGCAACCGCTGACTGATGTTCTCCATCATGCACTAAATCACCTTCTAAATTTACAGCACTAGCGTTTGTATTGAGAACACCACTCAAGATATTCAAATTATTCTCTACAGTAAAATCACAATTTACATTTAACACTCCTGAAGCTGTTTTATCAGCATTCCAAAACTCTATAGTTCCAGTTCCTAAAATATTTTGAGAACCGGAAGTATTAAAGAAAGTAGTTTGTTGATTGATACCATTTCCTTGATTATTGAAAGTACCATTAACTTCCAAATCATTTATAATCGTTAAATCCAAACCATTGGCTGAGTAAGTTCCATTATTTTCAACTTCAAGACTATTTACTGTCAATGGGTTAATAAATGTCCTTGCATTAAGACTATTATTACCTGTAATCAACAAATTGTTAATTGGAACTGTAGCATTGATTCCAATTTGGTTTTGCCCCATAGGAGTTGAGCCATCACCAATAGTAATGGTTGATCCTGTAAAATCAGAATTATCTGGCTCAAGCCTTAATGAAGCAGTAGTAGCAGATCCATTTTGTCTTACAATTATAAAATCACCGGCAGAATGGTTGAATTCACTACCAGAATTCAACACTTCAAATACACCTCTGTTTTGCTCAGGGGAAGTATTAACTCCAAACCTAGCCGTTCCGCCACTTTGGTTATATTTTAAAACACCAGAAGTGGAGAGCAATCCTCGTCTTACTTGAGAGCCAACATCCAAAACTCCATCAGTGATGTCAATTTCGGCATTACCAGAAACTGAATATTCTATGAAGTTATTACCGTTACCGGCACCTGAAGCCATATCTAAGGTTCCACCGCTTATAGTCAATAAACCATCTAATAACAAGCCCGTATCATCACCCTCAATTAGGAAAGTACCATCTCTTAATTCAAGAGCCCCTGAACCAGATGAGGCATCAGGATTATTGGTATTAGGCAATAAGAAATTAGTTTCATTGGCTAAAGTAACTCCAGCTCCTCCATTGATGTCTGGAGTATTCATGATTAAAGTACCGTTTACGATTTCAATCGGTTGGAATGATGCAGTAGCATTAGGAATATCAAATCCATCAGGGAAAGTGAAAGAATCAGAAAGTGCTTCCTTATTCATTTCAATTTTATATAGCTCTATAGTAGCATTTCCAGGACTATGCCCATCTATAAATGAATAATTACCATCTCCAGACAACTTAAGTGTTACGTTATTGTCATTAAAATTTGAGAATAAATCAAATGTCGTAGTACCTTCAGTCCCAACCCTACCTGGAAAATCTAAGTCTAAATCTCTTTCAACTTCAAAGACATGCTCTATTCCATTTCCTCCTCCACCATCAACGGTTATTCTCATATTATTATCCCATTGGTTTTTTCCTCTACCTGTCACAAACTCACCGGTTTTGAGTTTGAAAGATTCTGTTCCATTTGGAAATTCAATTCTTCCCCCACCAGTATATCCTAGTCTGGTTCTATTCTGGACAGTATAATTACCAGCTATTTTCATCCTTGCTTCACCGTCCACTATTAAATTTTTGAGATTCATATCATAGTTAAAACTAACTATGCGGTTATCATTAGCATTATTCCCATAAATCCGTAAAGTTGGTAATACATTAAAGAAATCATTTAGCTCTACATTATAAGTACCATTATCACTTAACAAATAAAACTCCACAAGACTTGTGTCATTAGCAGCAAATTCTCCAATATCTGCATTTAAAGTTGGCCCGTTACCGATATCTTGACGTAAATACAAATCTCCAACACCAGAAACCTTCCCTACTGTCAATTCATCATTTGGTTCAAACCTTAACCTAGGTAAATCTTCAATATCATTATAAGTACCTTCTCTTTGGAAAATAACTTCGGCCGCTTCTTGCGTACCACTTACGTTAATTCCATCTTGCCCATTATTTCCTCTAATGACTGCAATATCACCCGCTCCTGGAAAATCAGGCGGATTGTTCGTTCCAGTTGGAGCATCATACCAAGAGGTGTTAAGATCCCAATCAAATCCACCCCAGCCACTGTTTCTTCTGCTGTAATAAACGGTTGGTGCTCCAATAAAATAATTCTGAGTTCCAGCAGTGTAGTAAGCACCTTTTAGAGTAAATCCGCTTCCAGGAAATCCTGCCCAGTTTAAAGAACCATCATTTTCAATAAACCTCCCAGCTCCAATACCATTAATATCATCTGTAAATACCATTACATTTCTTGGGTCATTCCCCAACAATTGACCATCGTTTACGCCAGAGCCTCCTGTTTTCATATTGGAAACATCTTGATTAGATCTGGTGTAAGGATTACTACTTAAAACAGATCCAGGCAAATAATTAGATTCATCACCTCCAACTTGGGAATCTTGATATTGAAATAAATGTGATACGGTAGGAAGTGTATTTTCAAACCCTTCATATTCCACTTCCCAATAGATATTTAATAAATCACCAGAAGTCTCATCAAGGTTTACTAATTGAGATGATCTATTTACCATTTTAACAGTAACATATCCCTCATCAGTAAAAGTAGAAGCATCATCATGAAAATAGGTTATACCAAAATTCATTTTTGAGTTTTCAGATCCATCTGGGTAATCTGGCCCTAAAGGAAACCAAAGTAGTTGCTCTTGATTGTACCCATTATTATTTGTCCAGTACTCAGGATAATTAGTATTAACATTTCTAGGCCATTTTAAACTTAAGCCCCCATCAGATTCATTTCCTGCAGTGAGGAATATATTATTATTGTCAAAAACAGGTCTAGAAGCTGAGGCATTGTTCACCTCTCCATTGTTTGCTAGATTAATATCAAGGATATCAATTTTAAGATTATTGTTCTGTAAATTAACCTTACCATGTCGATAATCTATTCTTTTTATGTATAAATCAGAGTTTAATTTCAATGTATCCCCACCAGATGTACCTGCTAAATTTATTCTAACATTCCCAATTTCACTACCTTGTGTGCTATTTAAGTTTATTGTACCTGCATTAATTCTAAATCTTACGTTCGCATTTTTTGGTGAAACACCGTCTTGATAAGTAAAAAGAGTGCCATTAATAGATACATCATTTACATAAAGTCTAATACTGTACCCTATATTGAATGTGCCAAAAGAATCGGTATATGAAATATTTCTATTATCCATTTGGTCAAGAGTACCATTCTCTAAAGAAAATTCATTGACAACTTTGAATATATTAGTTCTCCAACTTGTTACATTTTTACCGCCAGTACCTGTCTTAATATCACCTGTGCTTCCCGTAACTCCAGGATCTTTTGCCTGAAGTGACAGAATTGAATTAGGCTTATCGATAATCATATTATAGAAAGGATGTTCCCAAACACCATAAGCCACAACGGATTCAGGATCTGTATAACCAACAAAAGCTTCATCGTAAGTAGTAATGTCCCCGATGTATAGAATAGCATCATTATTAGAGTTAAAAGTAACCGTAGAACTCCCTACATTATCCGCATTGCCACTCCAAATATCCAAAACGGCACTATCTTCTATCCTCAAATCTCCTCCCACAAACAGGTCATTGCAGCTACCTCCATTACAAAAATCGAGATAAGTACCATATATATTTCCACCTGAATTTCGAGTTGTACCTGTTTCAAGAATCAAATTATTTAATACCCTTAAATTAGGATCGGTAATTGTTCTTTCTTCTGTTCCATTTGCTGAGTTACCTGTAACCACTGCAAATTTTGCGTTTCCATTAGTACTGTTATTATCATTATCCAAATTTAAATTGTAAAAAGGTGCCTTAGAGGTGATTTTAGCCAAGTTATTATTTGTTCTATTTAAATTAACCCTACCCCCACTCACATTAATATTTCCAGGATCACTATTAATAAAAACCAATCCTCGATTTGTTGCATCGCTTACATTTAACTCTCCACCTGTCATAACAAAAGCATTGTCTGAGTAGGTTAGAGATAAAGTGTAATAATTACCAGATGGGTCAACTCCATTAGTAGTCCCAATATTTACTGTTCCTCCGTTAATTTCCAAGCCCCCTACATTATCAGAGCCATTTACTGATGTCCTAAATTGTGGAATGTTAACAATTCCTCCGTTGACTTTTAAAGATCCCGCATCTCTTGATGTAATACCGCTAGAGCTTTCAACCTGAAGCGTACCTGCATTCACCTCAATTTCACCATAAGGGGTAATTGCATTACCACCGGTTTTTCTTGCAAATCCTCCATCCAATAAAAGTTTAGCATTCGTTCCAATGGAGTAGTTTCCTGTATTATTTAATGGATCTACATTAATGTTTGTACCTAAAACAGCTGTACCCGTTATTAAACCAAATGCATTCTGGTTATCATTTGGAACATTAACATCACCTCCAATATTTTGATTGGCTCTTCCTGTCAAAACAAAATTTGTAGGTTGGCTTGCAGTGAAAGTAGCAGAGTAGGCAGGATCACCCTTATCAATGATTACTCTTAAGAAATAGGTCGGGCCATTAGCTCTAATTCTTTGATTTCTGTCAGTAGATAATAAATAAACATCTGTGATACCATCCGAAGGATCACTTCCAACAGATTGAGTTGTTCTTTGAGAGAATCTTGCATCTCCTTCGTTTGTGAAATCACCATATAAATTGAAAGAATGTCTTACGTTTTGAGTAGAAGTAGTAATTAAACCTTCTTGAGTACTACCATTATCTTGAACTAAGACATCTCCAAAAACAGTAAATGCTCTCGAAGTTGCAGTATTATCACCAAATTGCCAGGTCCCTTTTCTAATGGTAAAGTCACCATTCAAAGTTATATCAGCTCCTAAAATTGCTTCATCAGTAGGATTAGTTAAATCAATTCTTAAATCTTTTAATGTTAAATCCTGATCAAATTCAAGTCCTGCACCACTCACCACTAAAAGACCTCCATTTAATTCATTAGCAAAACCATTTGAACCAGTTGTTGTACCTAGTGGAAAATTAGAAATACCTCCATTCCCTTTGATATCAATTGTACCTTTTCCATTAATCACCTTAAAATTATGTCCTGTAGTATTATTAAGATTAATTTTACCATCTACCCTTAGGCTAGCAATTTCTATATCGTTAGTTCCGTTTTGAATATCTACGGTTCTACCGTTTCTAATCACCACATTATCCTCATCAGCAGGGATATCACCTCCCGGATTGTTAGGGGCGGGAGCAATACCCGCATCTAATGTCCAGGTGTTGGGATCAGACCAATCTCCATTTTTTAATACGTACCAAGTTCTACTAATTAATTGATCACCCTCTCCTACGGTATAATATCCAGATTTAATTCTATTTCCAGGAACAGAAATCACTAACTGATCTCCGTTTTCAACTGAATAACTATTAGCAAAAACTCTTTCATAATTTCCTGAATTGGCAGATCTGAACAATAAAACATAATTTGAAGGGCTACCTAAAGAAAAACCCGCATCCCCAAAATCAAAAATCAAGTCCATATCAGACTCTCCATTATCAATCACATTATTCTGGCTATTTTCCAAATAAAAATCCTTTCCCCATCGAGAAGTGATATTAGCTCCTAAATCGGTTGTGACACCCTCCGAATGAGCCATAGCATCATTATGGCCTATCGCAAAAAATTCTAGATTGGTATCCAATCCCTCGCTTACCTCTCTAATCTGAAAGGCATCAGAGAATCCGGACTGAGACTTTTTATCAGTTCCGTTTGAAGTTCCGATCGCTTTGAAATCATTAAAATAATTTGAATCAAAATCTACATATTCACCGAAAATATCGTTTGTAATAGTTAAATCATATTTTTCGGCTAAATAATTTTCTACAATTAATCTCTCGGCACCATTTAAGGCATCGCGATATAAAATGACTTCTGCAATATCGCCTTGAAAGTTTCTACTATCTCCCGTGTTAAAATTTCCTAAGAATAAATCAGAAGCTGCGTTTTGCAAAACATTAGAAGCACCAGTTTGAACTCCGCCATTATCAGTATTCACAAAATTGCTGATGGACTGAACAGATCCATTAAATACAGAGCTTAACACTAAGTTAGCATCAGTTGATATAGTCGAGTTTTCACTGTCAACACCATTATCACCATCAAATCTTGCTTCAAATCCTCCACTATTTGTGAAGAACACATAGGATTGTTCATTTCCATTGGAAATTCTTTTGCTTAAAATGCCTTCTGTACCAATTGAAGAAGGAGTCCTTAGAACAAAAATAGCTGTAATACCATCTGTATCGTCTAATAAGTCATTATCTCCTATGGTCAAATATCCCTCTGAAGAACCGAAATTAATGGATGGAAAACCATTTAAGCTTGCATTTGATGCAGTATAGTCAGCTTGTAGTCCCGGAGTTGATTGACTGGCATCGAGATTATTTCCTGATTGGTCTGCCCAAGCAGAAACTTTTCCTCCTGATTCTGAAATTCCAATATCTGACCTAAGCCACAGAACATTTTGAGGCCCGGATGAGCCATCACCAGTACCCACCCCAGCTGGTCCTGTCTGACCTAAACCAATAAAAGGAAATAAACTGATTGAAATAATTGTAAGTAGAAAGTAGAATCTCTTCATAATGGTTCTTTTTTCATGTAAGCTAACTGCAAATATACTATCCAAATATCAAAATAATGTAATATTATGGACTTAAGTTAGCCTTAATCGTCAAGATTCACGAAAAAAACGACCAAACTAGATTTTTTGTAGTTGTACACAAAATACTTAAACCAATATGATTTCATAAAAACCTATAAAACAACACATTACGAATAATTTATAATATTATTTTTTTAAGAGTACAACTGCCAATTTATTTTCGTTTATGCTATTTATTGTGTTTTTACTTTAAAATAAATTAAAAATTCATATTTACCAAAGTATTATTAATGAGGATGTACTATATTTTCCATTTAAATAATTTAATGAATTGACCAATCAAATCCCACAAAGAAATTCCGTCCCATTAAACTTCCATAACTGTAAGCGGTATCAAAATATTCGCCAAAACCTAATGACACTGTCTCATCTTGCGTTCCACTAAGCGGTGATATATGTTGAACATTATCGAATATGTTCCTAACACCTACAAAAATCTCAATTTTCTTGAATTCCTTCCTGACTTTTAGATTATGGAGTGCAAATTCAGGAGATAAATCAGATCTTGAGCTGATAATTTCGCCCACTGCATTTACCTCAAAAACCTCCGGCATAGCGGTAGGTCCATTCCAATTAAAGCTATAATTCAATTTTATTCCTTTTGGAAAACTATATTCTGCCGATCCTACTGCTGACCAATCTCTAGAATAAATGATGCGCTTTTCTTCCAAAACACCATCCTCATTGCTTTCAGCCTGTCGGGCATTTTGCCATTGAGCACCTAAATTTAAATATAGATTAGCCCCCACTTGATGATTAATATTGGCACTTAAACCTCTGGTATAGGCATAGCTTTTAGAATTAGCGTAAATAATAAAACCAGGCGTATCATAATCTGGAATGATTTTGTTGGTGAAGTAGGTATAAAACCCATCCAACTCTACACTTCCCTGCTGATTGCCGAAAGTATAAACATGCTGAAATCCTAAACCTACATTAAAAGATCTTTCTGGATCTAGATCTTCTTCAATTCGCAATTCTCTTTGTCCAGAAACAAAAGCGTGATCTTCTGTAAAAAGGTTAACTATCCTAAATCCTGTACCACTATTGAACCTGAAATTAGTCCATTCACTTAATTGATACTGAACATTCAATCTTGGTGAAAATATTAATCCGTGCCGATTGTAATAGTCTATTCTGGCCCCAGAAAGCGCTTTCCATTTTTCATTTATTTTCCATTCATCTTGAACAAATATTCCTGGTATGATTTGAAAATCAGGATTATTACTAGTCTCATTTTGAGTTGCTGGAGAATTATCGTCATAGTAGCTTAAACGCTGACTTAACCCTGATAAAAAGCTATGATCTCCCCACTTACTTTCATAAATAAAATTTGCAAAAGCTTGATGTTGCTCTGCCTCATAAAACGTATCACCGTAATAACTATCTTGCCAATGTTGACTTGCAGAAAATTGTAGTCGAAAGGGTGAATTCCCAAATCTTTTATCTCCGAACAACTCCCATCGGTGGGTATAAATACTTTCGCCATAGACTTCATCATCACCTCTTAGCTGTTTATAGTTTCTGTCCTTCACATATTCCAAAACTCCATTTCTTCTATCTTCATAATAGTACTTGCCACCTATGGATAATTGTTTTTCCTCGTTTTCAGAGAAATTGAATATCGAAAAGCGATCTCTTAAAACCACATCAGAAAACAAATCATCATTTTGATCTACAAATTGATTCGCCACGTCCCAATGAAAACCCGAAAAGTGTTTCCATTTTTCTCCCGCATTTTGGGTTATTACATTTCCTTTCCACTCACCAAATTGCGAAATACTAGAATTGAGATTTACAGAATTACTTTCTGCATGAGGCGTAATGATATTGATTACTCCCGCCATTGCCTCTGAGCCATAAAGCGTAGAACCTGGTCCTCGTACCACTTCTACTTTTTCCATCATATCAGTTGGGATGCTATTCAATCCGTAAACAGTGGCTAGATTACCATAAATAGGAATTCCATTAATTAAAAGTGATGTATAAGCTCCTTCTAAACCGTTTATACTGATTTCATTGGTATAGCACACTCCACAAGCCACATTTTCTTGAATTCCATTGATCATGGATATATTTTCCATTAAATTTCCAGAACCCTGTGAAAAATCATTAAGGAAATCAGCTTTAAAAACTTCTACCTTTACTGGTGAATTCCGTAAACTTCTTGCTTGCATCTGACCACTTACCACTACCTCATTCAAGCCTAATTTATCCGGAATTAGTTGAATTATATGAATTTGAGATAAATCCAATTTATCTAGTTTGACTTCTTTTTTTTGGTATCCTACATGTGAAACCCATATAAGCTTAGTCCCTTCTTCAATTTTTAAAGAAAACGCTCCCAAATCATTAGCGGTAGTTCCATAGCCCTTATCATGGTCATGTGCAGTAGCAAAAGGCAATGGTTCTCCTTTTTCATTTTTCACAACAGCTGTAAAAACTTGGGCTTCTGAAGTGTAAAAAATTGAAAACATCATTAAAAACAGTACAGATATCTTCATGACATTATTTTTTAGATTAATCTAAATTAATTTTAATGCAAATATATTAATTATAATTAGATTACTAAATTATAATAAAAAGGTTTATCGAAAATAGTAGTATTTGTGAATGTAGTATTTTTATTATCTTGCATCTTATAACAACCGTCACATGAGATATCTCTTTCTTATTTCTTTAATTAGCATTTCCTTCTATTCAAATGCTCAAGAAGACAGTATTCAGATCAACACTGACAGACCTGGATTTTCAGAATATCCCAAAAGCATTCCTAAAGGATACTTCCAAATTGAAGCAGGCTTTTCCTTTGAAAGCGAGACTGTAAACCCTAATGATAGGGTTCAACTCATTAGCTGGAACAATACCTTAGTTAAATATGGCTTGATGGAAGGTTTGGAACTCCGATTGGGACAGACTTATCAAAGTGAAAGATTATTGGAAGGCGGTCAGAGCCCTCAATTTATTTGGCAGAGTTACTCTGGCCCCGTTGTGGTAGGAACCAAAATCAATTTATTGAAAGAGTCAGACTTGACCCCTCAAACGGCCATTGTAGCAGAATACGGCTTTAATACTTTTAGCCCGGAGACATTCCAAAGAAACAATTTTTATAGGATTCAATTGACCTCCAAATATCAATTAAATCCAACATGGTATATAATGGGGAATTTAGGCTATGATAAACGCGTCAATGACTTTGGACGACTAAGGTTCACCATCAATTCAGGCTATAGTTTAAATGAAAAATTATCTGTGTATGCAGAGATTTATGGTTTCAGATCGGAAGCTCGTACCCCACTAAATTATTTTGACGGTGGATTCCTCTATTTAATAAACCCAAAATTCCAACTGGATATCCACGCTGGCTTTGACCTAGTCCAACAAACCAATAATTTGGTGGAGTATCAGCAAAGCTTTATTGCATTTGGGTTATCCTATCTATTTAAAGTAGAAAAATGAGTTTAAGATCTTACTTTGATAAGGAAAATGAATTTGAAGCTGGATGCGATGAAGTAGGCAGAGGTTGCTTGGCCGGACCAGTGGTGGCATCTGCCGTGATATTGCCCAAGAATTTCACCCATCCTTATCTTACGGATTCCAAAAAATTGAGTGCAAGCAAGCGTGCTGATTTGGTAGAAGTCATAAAATTAAAAAGCATATCTTGGGCCATAGCTTCATGTAGCCCAGAGGAAATCGACCAAGTTAACATCTTAAAAGCTTCATTTTGGGCTATGCATAAGGCTTTAGATCAATTAAAACAAAAACCTGATTTTCTCCTAATAGACGGTAATCGCTTTACTCCTTATCAGGAAATTAAACATGAATGTGTCATAAAAGGAGATAGCAAATATTTCAGCATTGCAGCTGCTTCTATTTTGGCAAAGGAATACCGAGATAATTTGATGCGAGATTTAGCTGTAATCCATCCACATTATGGCTGGGAAAGAAATGTAGGTTATCCTACAAAACAACATCGCACTGGCATAGAAAAATTTGGCATAACGGAACACCATAGAAAATCATTTCAGCTTCTACCTAGGCAAATCGAGATTTTTACTGAGTAATTTTCAGAAATTGGAAATAACTATAATAAGCTATCTTAAACCATAATAAAAAATGAACTTTACAAAACTCAAGATTTTTTACGCTCTGATTTTCATTTTGGCATGTAATCCTTCGGAAGAAAAAAAGGAAGATATTAAAGAATTAAAGCTGAAAATTTCACCAATAGCGATTGAAATTGATACACTGGGAAAGTATAGCTACGAAGTTTTTACATTTAAGAATCAGGAAAATCTAAAGTTTATTACCTACAATAATACCACCCATAGTATCGAATTTTACGATCTCAAATCAAAAAAACTCAGCAAAAGAATATTTTTGGAAGCGGATGGCCCTAAAGCCATTGGGAATGTTCAAGGCTTATATTATCATAATCAGGATTCGATTTTCATCTATTCCAGAGGCATCATTAATATTATTAATGAATCTTATAGTAAAGAGGCTAATCCTAATCTATTTTCCCTAATTGAAAATTATGATTTTAAATTTGAGCCCTTTTTTAATCATCATTTCAGGCTTTATTATATTCCTGAAATCAAGAGTATCCCTTTATCCAATAAATATTTTGATCCACAGTTAAAAATATCTCCTGAAAAAGAACAAATCAGTCTTTTTGATATTAGTAATTTCAAAATTAAACCTTTGCCATATTTCCAAACCGAACCTACAGCATCAGATTTTGAATATGGTTTTTTAAATTATAGTACAATATCGCAACCTTTTAATGGTAATTTTTTCATAAATCAGGTTTACTCACCCATAACTTATCAATTTCTATTAAATTCTGAGAATTTACATGAAGTTATTAATGCAAATAAAATCCACCATAAAAAGAATAAAAATCCGGAAAACTGGGAGCCTCATGCAGTAGAAAGTAACTTTTACAACCAATTGGAAAAACTTAATGACAGCACTTTTGTGCGATTTGTATGGAATGGGACTGAATATAATCCTAAGGAAAATGGATTTCTTAAAAAAGAATTAACGCTTCAAGTATTTGATGAAGATTTTAACTTAATAAAAGAGTTTAATTTAGCTAAAAACACCTACTATTTATATTCATGGTTCGTAGCTCAAAGTAAAATTTATTTACAAATAGATCATCCTAAAAATTTAGAGATTTCAGAAAGTAAATTGCTACTTCATGAAATTGAATTAGTGAGCATTTAATTTTCTTAAATAAAACCCAATATATTTAAGTATGAAAAAATTCAAAGTCGGTTGCGTACAAGCCACTCCCGCCATTTTCAATAAATCCAAAACTATGGATATTGTCCATCATTGGATCCAAAAAGCATTCAAGGAAGAAGTGAAGCTATTAGTTTTTCCTGAAAGCTTTATACCGGCTTATCCAGCAGGCTTAGGTTTTGGCACCGTTGTAGGAAGTAGAACTGAGGCAGGCCGAGATCAATTTAAAGAATATTGGGAGAATAGTGTGGAAATAGACGATGTTGAAACCCAGCAAATTGCAAAATGGGCAAAAGAGTATAAAATGTATATTACCATTGGGGTTACTGAGAGGGATACTGTGAGCAAAACCCTTTATTGCACTTTGCTTTATTTTTCTCCTAAAGGGAAGTTGATGGGGAAACACCGTAAATTAAAGCCGACTGCTGCCGAAAGATTGGTTTGGGGTGAAGGTGATGGCTCTACCCTTTCCACTTTCGATACTGAAATCGGAAAATTAGGTGGTCTGATATGCTGGGAGAATTATATGCCTTTGGCCAGAATGGCAATGTATCAAAAAGGAATTGAAATTTATGTGGCTCCTACCGCTGATTCTAGGGACAGTTGGAACAGCAGTTTGATTCATATAGCCTGTGAAGGAAGATGCTACGTGATAGGTTCAAACCAATTCATTCAAAAAAGTGATTATCCTAAACATCTGCAAAAAGAGCTGGCAGCAGATAGACCTGAAATTTTATCGAGAGGCGGAAGCGTTATTATTTCTCCTTTAGGGAAAGTATTGGCTGGTCCATTATACAATGAAGAGGGATTACTCACTGCTGAAATCGATCATGATGAAATCATCAGAGCAAAAATGGATTTTGATGTGATCGGGCATTATGCTCGAAATGATGTTTTTGGGTTTGATGTGAATAGGCAACCAGAAATGGGAAAGGAAAATTAATTTTAAACTTCTAATGTCGGTCAAAAGGCTGAGAACAGGATAGGGTTAAGCTTTAGAAAAAATTGTAATGTTTAGGCACAAAAAAAGCCGATTGGCGACCAATCAGCTTTACATTCAGAATCTATAAATTGGATTATACTCTTCTGACACCAATGGCATTTAAGCCTTTTTTACCATCTGTAGTTTCGAAAGTAACTTTATCGTTTTTCTCGATATCGTCTTCTAAACCACTTACGTGAACGAAAATTTCGTTCTCTGTTTCGTCTTCAATGATAAAACCAAATCCTTTGTCTTCATTGAAGAACTTTACTGTTCCAGTACTCATAAAATAAATTGTTATTAATTATAAATTTGAGGCAATATACATTTTTTGATTTATTCTGTTACTATTGTTGGAAATTATTTTTACATGAAGCTATTGTTAATTTTAATTTAGAAACGAAACCTGTCAGGTTTACACTAGATATTAATGATGCAAAACGCTATTATTTTTTATTCTATAAATTCTAGAAACCTGACAGGTTTTTGATAAAGGTTCATACATGATAAAAAAGGATTATTATGAAAACGCTAATATTACTTCGCCACGCCAAGTCAAGTTGGGATTTCCCTCACCTTAATGACTATGATCGTCCTCTGAATGATAGAGGCAAAAGAGATGCCCCGAAAATGGCTCAATGGCTTTCTTCACAAGCTATCAATGCGGATATGGTTTTAACTAGCGGAGCTGAAAGAGCCAAAAATACTGCAATGGTTTTTCAAGAAATATTAAATGTCCCTATGGAAATTGATGACCAATTGTATCATGCGAGCAGATCGAAATTACTGAATATCATAAAGCAGACTGACAATAATTTAAACTCCTTAATACTGGTAAGCCATAATCCAGGACTAAATGATTTAGCTGATTACTTGCTTTCTGGTTTTCCGGATAATATTCCTACTGCTGGTATTGTGAGTTTGAAATTTGATATAAATAAATGGAGTGAAGCATCTCCTAACAATACTTCATTCCATTTATTTCAGTATCCTAAGAATTTGTGATTACTTCACTTCAAATCCTTCCTTATGCTCTTCCTTTCCTATAGTGAATTTCAATTCATATTTCCCTTTGGAAATATAATCATCTCCTATTTTACAGTTCCATTCAAAGTTTTGGTAGCCTTCAGATAATTCCTCTTCCCAGGAAGTTAAACTTTTGCCTTCTTCGTTCAAAACTTCAATTTTTACTTTAGCCCTTTTGTCTGAATTATGGAATAGCGCTATTTCCATTTCTGGTAAATAAGCTTTTGAATAAGGATGCGATTTTTCTCCCCAGTTTTTGCTAAAGCGAATATCTTCCACATCGAAAGCCACTAACTTATTCTCTTCATTTTGTGCGATTTTATGTAGTGGTTTCACATCTGTCACATAAATACTTCTTCCATGAGTTCCCACAATTAAATCCAAATCTCTTGGGTGCACTATCAAATCGTAAGTTGCCACATTTGGAATAGCTCCCATGTGCTGCCAATTTTCTCCATCATTGAAACTAGTGTATAAACCATGATCCGTTCCTATATAAAGCAAGCCAGCCACTTTAGGATCTTCATAAATCACATTTACAGATTCTTGTGGTAAATCACCACTAATTGATGTCCAATTTTTACCAAAATCAGTGCTTTTATAGACGTAATTATCAAAATTATCATTTCTATAGCCTGTCATCGAAAGGTAAACCGTGGCTTCATCATGCTCAGAAGGATGAATACTGCTCACCCATAAATCTGCCGGAAGGTTGTTATTGATTTTTTGAATGCTCTGTCCTTCTTTCATTAACCAAACATTCCCATCATCAGTCCCTACATAAACAGTTCCGAACTTCAATGGAGATTCAGCAATTTCAGTAATGGTCGCAAAAGGAACATTTCCTTCTTTAGCACCATTGGTTAAATCGCCAGTTAAGGCTGTCCAGTTATCGCCTTGATTTAAGCTTCGATAAACTTTCTGAGCACCAATGTAAATGATATCAGGATTATGCTGACTCATGACTACAGGTGTTCGCCAGTTGAACCTCAATCTATCCTCTCCTATATTATGTTTAGGCGTGATATATTGCCTTTTACCGCTTTCTCTGTCAATTCTGTAGTAGTTCCCAAATTGATAACCTACATACACAATATCCGAATTTCTAGGATCAGCGCTTACGAACATTCCATCACCACCAAAAATACTTTCCCATCTTCCTCTTACATTAGGCACAGTACGAGAACTGCCGACCATAGTACCGTTATCCTGCAATCCACCATAAATATTATATGGCTTTTCCATATCTACATTTACGGTATAAAACTGCCCTACAGACATACTGTTTTTATGATCCCAAGTAGCGCCACCATCATAAGTGATATAAAGTCCACCATCATTTCCCAACATAATATGCTCCTCATCTTCGGGATTAATCCACATCGCATGATGATCTACATGCACATCGCCTATTGAATCTGTTCTGTTAAAAGTTTTTCCACCATCTCTGGAAACTACAATCGGTACGCCCATTACATAAATAATCTCAGGATTTTGAGTAGCTACTCTTATCTCCCCGAAATAATAACCATAAGTATAATAAACTCCAGATAGATCATAATCATGTGTCTTTTGCCAAGTGGCTCCTCTATCAGTTGATTTGTAAACTACCGAACCTTTCACATCTGTGTCAAATAAAGCCTGATTGGCATCGCCCAAATAATCACTTAAGGCTTTTGGTTTATAAGCTCCTGATTCAATGTCTTTTTTAACATTTATGGCATTATATCTTTCAGGAAAATTATTATCCTTCAAATATTGATCTAAATCTTCATCACTTAATTTCATAAATTCCTTAACCGACATTTCCAAAAAATCAGCTGGGGCTAATCCTTCTTGCTCTTCTTTTTCTTTTTTAGTTTCTTTCTGATAATCGATTAAAGCGTATAAAATATCTGGGTTAGATTGAGAAATATCTAAACCAATTCTTCCAGTAAATTCATCATCATCCATTCCATTCATGGATAATTTCCAAGTTTCTCCGCCATCAGTTGACATATAAATCCCAGAACCTTCTCCATTGCCCACAAAATCCCAGGCATATCTTTTGCGTTCCCACATGCTAGCCCACAATAAATCAGGATTTTCTGGGTGGATAATTAAATCTATAGCTCCTGTTTTATCATCTACATACAAGGTTTTGTTCCAAGTTTCACCACCATCAGTGGTTTTATAAACGCCTCTTTCTTCATTATCAGAATATAAACCTCCCAATGAAGCTACCCAAACGGTATTAGGATCTTCAGGGTGAACCACAATTCTTCCAATATGCTGACTGCCTGGTAAGCCGATATGCTTCCAACTTTGTCCCTTGTCAGTTGATTTATAAATACCAGAACCAGCATAACTACTTCTACTGGAATTATTTTCTCCTGTTCCAACATAGAGGATGTTTTCATCACTTGGTGCCAGTGCAATATCTCCTAAAGTAAGTGCCCCCACATTATCAAAAATAGGCTCGAAGCTGATTCCATTGTTTTTTGTATGGAAAAGACCACCGGAAGCATAGGCTATATAAAATTCTTTGATATTATTTTGATTGACTGCAATATCCACTATGCGGGCTCCTTGAATAACTGGTCCTACATTTCTAGCAGGATAATTCTTCAAAACCGAAGATTCTGCTAGTTTTTTTCTGTTTTCAATTCCTTCCAAGATGGATTTTGCATCGGTAGGTTGAACCTGAGCCATTAAAAGGTATGGCATCAATAAAATAACAAGACTGGCTAATATTCGCTTCATAATTATAGGATTTTGTATTGAGCGAATATCGAGAATTATTGGCAATTATTTGATTGAAAATATATAATCGGGGAATATCATGGATGGTATGAAACTCAATCTATTTTTTTAAAATAGACCCTTACTTGTGGTTGGTCATAATTATCGGTTTGTTTTTCATACCAGAGCGTGTTATTGGCGATATTAAAAGAAATGAAGGACTCCTCCTGTCCTTTTTGATCAAAAAAATCAATTTTTGTTAATGAACTATTGGGTTCCCAATAACCAACATTTTGATCACCTTTTTCACTTCCATTATAAAACATACCATTATCGGAAAGTAAAATCCACCGATTGGGAAATGCGTATTTATCCGTATTATCATAGCCATTAACGGTAACTTTTTTAATAATCCATTTTCCCACTAATGAATTAGGGTTTTTTATCTGAATTTTTGGTAACTCCTGTTTTCTATTTAAAGTAATTTTAAAATGATTGATTTTGTCAGTTAAATAAACCAATTCATCAGACGCTTTCACTTTCCATGTTTTAATATCATCAAATGGACTGCCGTGCATCATAACCAGCTCATTTTTATCCGATTTCATCATCCATCTTTTTTCTTTAGTAGTATCCAACAACCCAACTTGATAAGATCCTTCTTCATTAAAGATAAGATAACGGGTATTGGCATCTAAATAATCATTGATCATTTCATGTCCATTAGCTTTTACGGAGGCTACGTACCATTTGCCCATTAGCATTTCTGGGGGCGTGGTGTATTTACAAGCTGATAGAACTGAAATAAATAGTACTAGAATTAAAAATGATTTTTTCATTCAGTAAAGAGTTCAAAATATATATTGAAGTACAATTTATTCAAGAAAAAAGTTTTGTGGAAATTATATGGGGAGTTTATTTGATATATACTAATCGAATGTTGTCCAAGCATTTTAATCCAAAGAATTCTTTTATCGCAATTGGTGAGGTGTTTCACCCAAATTTCAGTAAAACGACCTTATGAAAAAACCTTTATTGAACAGGTGTAGGCGATAAGGTCGCTCCTACGGAGCTTGCGATAATCCCACAGTTTTTTGTTACCATAAGTTGGCTCCTATGGAGCCGTAAATATCGAATTACGAATATTAAATTACTTTCAAATAAGCTCCCCTCCAGAAATGATAAATGGATAATTTCTAAATACGAATCAGTCTTTCATGAAATAAATGGACTCGTTTAGAATTTCAATAAAAGGTTTAATATTCAATTCCACTTATCATTTAATAATTTTTCATAATTACTTTGACGCTTTACCCAAGTTCCAGAGGAACGACCTTATGGTAACAGCTATAAAAGCCCACTACAAAAGTTCAATAGGAACGGCCTTATCTAAGAAATCAGCTAAGTGCTTTAATGAAGTGAGGATACAATAAGGTCGCTCCTACAGAGCTTGGTATTATCTCATATTCTAGTGTTACCATAAGTTGGCTCCTACGGTACCGTAGAAAAAACTGATTTTGGATTTGATTGAAATGAATTGTAGTTTATATAAAACTGGTCAGAAACTTCAATAATTCGGAACAAGAATTAAAAGAATTAATCAATGGATTAGATTAAACCTCTAAAACCTCAGCATCATCTGTACTTTCACCTCCGATCTTGTATCCCCTTCAATTTCTTCATTGCCAGTACCAACCGTAAACCGATCTACATATCGAAACTGCGCATATCTCGCCCAAATCTGGAGCTTTTTTGAGAATTTATACTGTAATAAAGCATAAGAACGACTTCCTGTATTTTGATAAGCAGGAATGGAAAAAGCATATAATACATCCTTTTCATAGACATATTGCCTATTTTCAAAATCATCAGTATCAAATATAGAGTATCGAGTACTTAACCGAAATTTCCCGAAATCAAAATTAATATCCTGAATTAATGCCATTCCGCTGGTATATTCTCCCTGAAGTAAAAATTCACTAAACTGCGCTCTAGTTTTAAGTGATAAGATACCCTTTGGCCTTACATCCAAATTCAAGATATAGTTTCTCTTTTCTGCATTGGCTAATCCATAAAGATTGGGGTTCCCTTCTAAATCAACATTCCGTTCTTTATTTTCCACTCTGGCTTGTGCATATAGATTAATCTCTCTGCTAAACCTATAGGAAACCCTGCCTAAAAATTCGTTACCCTTAGATGGGCCATCCGCCCTAAATCTTAGCCATGGAAAATTAAAGCGATCGTAATAGCCGGAAAAAGTCAGCTTTTTAAGTGGTTGGAATTTTATTCCCCAGTAAACGCCATTTTCGTTTATATTTCGAGTGCTTTCGCCAAATGCGGTTCCATAGAAGGCATGGAAATCCCGGTCATAGTTTCTGACAATAAAACTAGTCTGCAAACTTGGAGTAATGGAAGCAATAAACCCACCTATTGCCCCAATACCACCCGAACTGCTAATAGCGCTTTCCCCAAACAAATGAAAATTACGCCAATAATAATTGGCAAAAAGACCGTAATTCTGATTTTCAGTTCCGCCAAATTCAAACTGATTATATTTATTGGGCTGTCGGAAAAATGGTCTATCATAAATGGTATGGATATAATTCAAGCCAATATTGAGATGCTCTCTTTTAGTATTAAATAATAAATTACCACCAAAATTTTGCGCATTTATAGCATTCTTTCCGCTTAACTCATTTTCAGTTCTATGAAAACCAGTTAATCTAATGGAAGTAAAAAACTCTTCCGCACTTCTTGCCGAATCCAAATCCACATTTCCATTTATAGGATTATAGCTGTAGAATGTGGTCAAATCCAAATAATCATTTAACTCAATGGTACTGGCTATTCCCCTAAAAAAATTGGTTTCCAAAACGGAGGTATAAGGCAATACTCCAAGATTACTTCTACGAGCCGTAGCTACGGTCTGGCTTCCCTTCCCTATAGCAAAGCCAGCACCAAAAAGTAAAGATTGCCCAAACTGTAATTGATAATCACCCAAAACTATATTTTTTAATCTTCCTTGATTCTCCAATTGGGCATGAAAAGACCAAAAATCCATTCCATATTGATCACGAGTCGGATCCCATTTAAATTGTTCACCAGCATCTTTTTCTGTGGTAAAACCTATGCTAAAATCATCAGTATGCTTTACCCTAAAGCGAGTGTAAACTCTGTAAGGATCACCTA
Organism: Marivirga sp.; assembly: GCF_051117495.1. NCBI lineage: Bacteria > Pseudomonadati > Bacteroidota > Cytophagia > Cytophagales > Marivirgaceae > Marivirga > Marivirga sp. Next base: position 38,380 of record NZ_JBNPEF010000033.1, read on the forward strand.
AATATTGTCTTGCCCTTTCATCTGTTTCCTTATATCCGCGCTTTTGTTCAAGTGTTCTGTCAGATCTGATGATTAAGTAATTATTTTCTTCATTCAATATTCTTTGCAATAGTGGGCGGTTATCAGCTTGCAAACCTGTTTCCCTTACCGTAACAAAAGGAAGGATTTCATAAATGGTTTCAAGATCAAATTCTGGAATGGCTTGAAGTTCATAAATACTCAGTAAATCACCATTTTTAGCCCGGTGATTTAAAAATTCATTGATTTGAATATTGGAAAGTAAAAGTAAAGACTGTAAATCCTGTCTGTCTGCATTATTGAGGTCTATGGGCGATTGATAAAGTTGGAATAATGCTTCATAAATATCCTCATAGTTGGTCTTCTCATCTTGGACTGAAAAATTACTTTCAATAAATTCTTCTAAATCAATATCCAGCTCTTGTGCCTGATTATTATAAGGCATTATAAATGTAAAAATTAGAAATAATGTGAAAAAGACACTTAATCTCATTTCTTCCTCAATTTATACTGCATGGAAATGCTGTGCGAAAAACCCATTTCAGCATGATTGCTGAGGGCATAATCCCATTGGAAGCTTAAATATTTAAATCCTAAGCCATAAAATGATTGAAAAGAATTACTATTTAGCCCTGTACGTAGATAAAACTTCTCCATGAAATTATATTCTGCGCCTAACTTAATCATAGCAGGCCTAATGATGTCCTTTTCAATTTCTGCATTCAACATAAAATAATCCCTTGGTCGGTAGGACAATCCCAATTTTAACAAAGTGGGTACTCGCTGTTCTGTTTCAGCATTTATGTTTGCTTGGGTAATATTCAAGGCTTGCGCACCAATAACCAACTGAGGAGTTATAGTCGCAATCCCGCCAAAATCAACTGAATAAGTATTTCTGGTCCCAAAATCCTGCACCATATATTGAATATAATTGACCCTTCCTCCAATTCTAATTATTCCAATTTCGGTAGCATAACCTAAGGATAATTTATGTTCATTATAAATATCATCCCCAAAACGAAAAGCATTAATTGAGATATGCCCGAAAGGGACTTTACCAGTGATACCCGTAGCCATAAAATCCATTCCAGGCATTCCAAATCTATTTTCATAAGTGGCGCCAAGCTCTAAACTTTCAGTTGAGGTAATACCAGCAGTATTTTGAAAAGATGCCCAATAACCATCCAAAGTAACGGATGCATCCCCCATTCCAATTACCCTAGCTGATACTGGTGCATATATAGATTGCGCATGGATTTCAATTGACAGAATCAATAAAATGGGGATAAGGTTGAAAAATTTCATGCACTTAATTTAATTATAAACTCAAAGTGATTAAATTAGCTAAGAGCCTAAATGAAAAAGATGTTGAAAAATTATATAAAATATTGGGCATATGCAATTTTTATACTGGGCTTTCCATCTGAAAGTCTTGCTCAGGCTGACTCTTTGTATTATGACTCGGGCAAATTAAAGGCCTATGGTGAGATGCAAAATCAAAAAAAGCATGGTCAATGGAAATACTTCTTTCCTAATGGGAAAATCAATGCAATTGAAAAATATCAAGACGGAAAATTAGACGGTAACATTATCAATTACTATCCAAACGGACAGATTTCTTCTGAAGAAACATGGAAGAATGGAGAATTGAACGGAAAATCCATTTATTATTATGAAAATGGACAAGTTGAAAAACAAGGAGAATATTTAAATAGTAATTATCATGGACAGTGGGATTTTTTCTATAAAAATGGAAGGCTTAGGCAAATAGGAAACTATGAAAAAGGTATTCCTGATGGTCCTTGGCAATTTTTTAATAAATCTGGTCAAATTATTCAAACCGGTGATTATCAAAATGGAAAGGAAGATGGATTATGGCAATATTTTGATGACAAGGGAAGAAAAACTTATGAAGGATATTATAGTGAGGGGGAAAAAGTAGGTAATTGGTATTATTTCAACAGGTTTGGTAAAAAGAAAAAGGTTGATAAATCAGATATCGATTAAATCCCAGATTTTACATTGATGAAAAAACCACCTTCATTCAATGCATTGATAGAGTATTCAAATCTTACTACAGCATCATAATAAGTCACTATGTCCAAGCCTGCACCATAGCTGTAAATATATCGATTAGACAGTAAGGGGCTAACAGTAGTCCTGCTACTTTCAGGTAAATTATTTTGCACATAACCATGATCGTAGAATACTTTGAAGTATGCTGCTATAGGAATTTTTCTAAATTGTTTTAAGGGCATAAGTTTTCCTAGATTAGCTTCTATGGAAAATATCCTTTTTTTTAATTCGGTTTTATTCATAACGTAATGTTGTCCTTGAATCACGTAAAGCTCATAGCCTTTTAATAAATTATTAGCAAAACCTAAGCCTTCCATAGTGTTATAGGGTTGAAAACGAGGATAGCTAGTATAACCTGTAAAGGAAGAAGCTACATTGAAGTTGTACTTTAAGGGCTTAAAATATGCCATGTGAGCCTGAATATTCCCCTGGTCGATATCATTAAAAATACCCAAACCTATTTTAGTAAGTCTTCCGTCAATTAAAAAACCCTTTAAAGGGTAATTATTTCTGTCTCGGAAATCTCTTCTAAAAATATAGGTTAATCCAAGGTAATCCTGCTCTAAATCCTCATTTGGCCCCAAATAGTCTTCATTAAATTGGAGTATCTCCTCAAGAATTGTAGTCCGAGAATAGGTTAAACGCATTGTATGCGTATTGTAATATGATTCCCTGTAATTGAAAAACAAATTACTGGTAAGGGTGTTAGAAATTATTTGTCGTTCGCCATCATCTCCAAAAATACTATCTGCATCAATAAACAATCGCTTATTGCCGATATTTGTATAATCAATTTGATCCAATTCACTAAAAGAAAAGCTTAAGCCCATCCCAAAGGTTTGGTTCTTATTAAGATACGGAATATTATAGCCAAAATAGAACCGTCTTTTAAAACCGAATTGGGCCATTGCTGATAACCGTTCATTAAGTCCTCTAACGTTAAACTGATCGAACTTAAACCCATATTCAAATCGATCGGTGGCCGCATCCTGATTAAAGAGCCAATCACTAAAGTTTCTGTCTGCTAATTTAAATATAACGCTAGGCCAGATATACCATCTCTCTTCAACAAAAAAAATAATTTTAATATTATTTTCGCTTCCTTCTATAAATTCCAACTCAGCCCTTACACTATTGAACAATCCCGTATTGAATATTTTATTTTCATCAAGCTTTATTAGCTCTTTCAATTCCTTAAAAGTGTAACTGACATTGGGTTGAATATCTATTTCTCGGGTTATAATTCTTCTTTTAGTTTTTTTATTACCACGAATTTCAATTTTCTCCAGAAAAAGAATTTGATTCTGAAGACTATCTTTGGCTCTATTAACAACTTCAAGTTTTCCCAATTCAGTATCAACTGTTACCTGACTTTTTGCGTTAAAAGGCAGGAACACAATAATTAGGGCACAAATTATACTTAAACCGAAAATCAATTTTCGGTTTAACAGATAAAAAGAATCAATATTTAATGAAATGATTTTAATTACTTATAAATTTAAATTTTAAAATTCTTCAATTGCAGCTTAAGAATAAAAATAATCTCACAAAAATCATACGAAAAATCGCCACATGGCCTGTGATATTTTATCAATACGGAATTTCACCTTTATTTCCGTCTTCTTGTCGATTCACCCCCACTTGTTCTGAATACACTAAACAGGCTATAATAAAACATGGTTTGCTTAAAGGTTCGAAATTATCGGCAAAACGGATTTCAAAGTGCCACCCTTGGGGCGGTTCAGGTTATGATCCTGTTCCTTAAATCCTTTTTTCAGCCTTTAAGGACTGAAAAATAAAATAAACCCCTGCCAATACCAATGGAATACTCAACCATTGCCCCATATTTAAGGCTAATCCGTCTTCAAAAGCCACTTGGTTTTCCTTAATAAATTCGTAGAGAAATCTTAAACCAAAACATGCAATCAGGAAGATACCAAAAAGTCTGCCATCTGCCAATCCACTTCTGTTTTTATTCCATAAATAGAATAGCAACAAGAAAATAAATACACAGGTAATTGCTTCGTATAATTGGGCCGCATGTCTGGGAACTCCATCACCATAGGTTGTTGCATAAATAAACCCGCCTTTTTGGTTATAATCAAACGCAGCATCACTTGAAAATACCACGTGCTGACTAATATTGTCATCTTGAAGTTTATTTAATAACTGGTTTTCAGAAAATTTCTTTACATCCTCCAATTTGTTTTTATCATTGAAGGCTACAACCAGTTTAACTGGATGCTGAAATTCACTTTCCAAAGAACCTTCTATCAAGTTTGATTTCTTAACTCGGTCAATTTCAACATCCTCAATAGCCGAAGTGAGATAATTCAATCTTAATTCAACTTCACGACCAAAAACTACTCCATAAGATTTATCAGTAGGGCTTCCAATTATTTCAGAATTCATAAAATTACCCGTACGAATCAAGGCACCCGTAATGGCTACCACAATCACAATCCTGTCTAATATCCACAAATAACTTATATCATGGTATTTTCTGGCAAATAAATAAAGGGCAATTAAAATACCTGCTGCTCCCCCATGGCTAGCTAAACCACCTTCCCAAATTTTTAATATATCTATCGGATTGCTTAAATATCTAGCAGGCTCATAAAACAATACATGCCCCAGCCTAGCTCCAATGATAGTAGCAATCACCATATAAAGTGTTAAAACCTCTACTTGCTTCTCTTTTTTACCTTCTTTTTTAAAGATGTAAAACATTACTTGTTGAGAAATAATAAACCCTAGGGCAAAAAGTAAACCATACCATCTTAATTCAGTAAATCCCAAATCAACAATGTAGGGCTTGGGCGACCATACTATATAGCTCAGCATATTCAATTTTTGTTTAACACAAAATTAGGGTAAATTGAGTAATCTCAATGATTTATTCTGCTTTTTCCAATTCTTCAAGTTCTTCCTTGAAAGAAGATGATAAAATAGGGAATCTACACCAAGTTTTAGGATCAACATTATAGTCATCTAAATGAAAGGAAACCGCAATTCTTTCTCTCTTCCATTGATTTCTTGTCCATAATTTAAAAAACTTATGAATTGAAGGTTTTAAAATACTAATTTCTCCTTCCCACGAAAATTTAATTAATTGGTAAATTTCAACAGGAGATAGCCTTTCCCTTATGGCCAATTCCTCTATTCTCTGCAATAAAGGATAAGGCATTAAATCCGTTTCATCAGATTGAGATTGGTCTTCAGGTCTCAATTCAGCTGTAGGCTGCAGGCTATTTACATATCTTAAGCTTTCATACCCTAAATTCTTCTCTGCCCATTTCAACCATTGAATGATAAATGGTTTATCAATAGCCGCTATTGGAGCAATACTTCCGCTTGTATCACCATCCATTGTAGTGTAGCCTACACTTCCCTCACTTCTATTGGAAGTAGTCAATAGCAAAGCATTTTTAATATTGGCCAAAATCCAAATGATAGGTGACCTTGCCCTGGCTTGAATATTTTGCAGGGCAATATCATCCTGCGCCCAGTTTAATCTGCGCCCAATATTATCTGATATTTTTTGGGTATAACCATTTACTTCATCATCTATATTCCAATGATAAAAAATGGCTCCAATTTCATTTGCTAGTTTTTTTGCAGATTCAAAAGTTGAATAACCTGAATTTTCTGTACTTTGATAAGCTGTGGTAAAAATTCGATTGGCAATTTTCATTCGAACATCCTTCTCTTTCTTCAACTCAGAATACCAATCTTCTTTATGTATTTTCTTGAGAAAGAGTTCCACACCTAATTCCTCAATACCCAAGCGTATCATTTCGGCTACTAAAATTGCCGAAGTAGATGAATCTGCTCCACCGCTCAATGAAAGTACAAAGCCATTGCTGTGGCTTTTTCTTAGATAATCGAACAAAGCTAAACTAACTGCCTTTCTGAATTCTTGATTTGGATTTGATTCAAAGCTGGGGGCTATTTTTGCATGATCATTTTCAGTATCCCAGATACCTAATTGATAATTTTTAAATGAGAGTAATTCATTTCTGAACTTTAGCTCACCATCTTTAGCAATCATCAGTTCCCCATCATAAATCATCCTACCTGCCTCATTCCCTAATAAATTAGCATAGATATAAGTACAGTTATAATTTTTAGAACTACTGACCACTAATTCTTGCCTGCTTAACGATTTATCTATGGCAAAATGGCTGGCAGAAGGGTTCATGATTAAATTCACCCCTCTTTTATACAATCTGTTGGCAGGTCTATCTACTCTCCAGGCATCCTCACAAATTTCAAAGCCAATTTTATAATTTTCAAAATCTATAACATAATCACCAATAAGAATTTCCTTTTTATTTAGTTTTATGCTAGTTTTTCGACCCACTTCCCATTCTGTGAACCATCGAGGCTCGTAATGTACGCCATCCTTGGCTAAATTTTGCTTTGGAATGATATATTTAATTTCACCCTCACTGCAGAAAGCAACACAATTATACATTTTACCTTCAAATTTGAGAGGTAATCCTGCAGTGAAAGCAAGATCAGGAGTAAAGGGAAGTATTTTTTCATTTAAGGTTTTGAGTGCCTTTTCCCACATCCATTCACTCAAAAATACATCCTCACAACCATAGCCACATACACTTAATTCTGGGAAGCACAACAGTTTAACACCTTGTTTATCAGCATCTTTTAAAGCCTCTAAGATGTTAACTGCATTTCCCTTCCAATCTAATGGGATTTGATTAAGCGTTGCACCTGCAATTTTCATAATTATGATTTTATAACAACAATTAAACTCCCTATTGCTAAGACAGTTTTAATTTTTGACAAGCCTTAAAAGCCGCATTTTGTTCAGCTTTCTTTTTATTGAGCCCGGCTCCTTTGGCAAATTTATTACCATCAATTATGATAACAGCCCTAAACTCTTTTTTCATTCCTTCTTGCCTATAATCTTCAATATCGAATCTTAAAGGCTTATTTTCTTTTTGAGACCACTCAATAAGAATACTTTTATAATTGGTATTGTTTTCAATTATTTCATCTAGGTCGTAATGTGGGATCAGTAACTTATTGATAATAAATTTTTTACAGAATTGATAACTTCTATCGATATAAACCGCACCTATAAAAGCCTCCATCATATCTCCATAGACTGACTTAAAATGATAGCGGTTTTTAGAAAAATCAGATTCCAACATTTGGCTAATTCCAATTTTTTTTGCCAAAAGACTCAAAGATTCACGATTTACTATCCTGGAACGTATTTCGGTCAGAAAGCCTTCATCTTTAAAGGGATATTTTTTAAAGAGGTAATCAGCTACCACAGCACCTAAAATTGCATCACCTAAATATTCAAGTCTTTCGTTAGAGGCTCTAAAGCCATTAGGAAGGGTTTTAGCCACACTAGAATGTTGCGTGACCAATCGAAATAATTCTAAACGAAAAGGCTTGTAGCCAACAATTGATTTAACTGCAGCGACAAGCCTTTTGTCTTTTTTTGATAATTTTTTGAAGGAAGTGAAAAATCGCCTGATCAAAGTCGGAAATTAATCTAACTTTCTAAGTAAAATAGAAGTATTATGCCCACCAAAACCAAAGGTGTTGCTTAATACTGTTTTCACTTTTCTTTGTTGTACTTTATTAAATGTGAAATTCAATTTCGGATCGAATTCCTCATCATCTGTAAAATGGTTAATCGTAGGAGGAACCATTTGCTTTTCCAAGGCGAAAATACAAGCTAAAGCTTCAACAGCTCCAGCCGCACCCAACAAGTGACCTGTCATCGATTTTGTTGAGCTTATATTCAAATTGTAAGCATGATCACCAAACACCTTTTTGATGGCAGTTGACTCACTCAAATCCCCTAGTGGAGTTGAAGTACCGTGAACATTTATGTAATCTACTTCCGTAGGATCTATTTGAGCATCTTCCAATGCATATTTCATCACATTCGTAGCACCCAAGCCTTCTGGATGTGGAGCCGTCATGTGATGTGCATCAGCAGACATTCCACCGCCAATTACTTCCGCATAGATTTTAGCTCCTCTGGCTACAGCATGCTCGTATTCTTCAAGGATTAAAGCTGCACTACCTTCTCCTAATACGAATCCATCTCTATCTTTATCAAATGGACGGGAAGCAGTACTAGGATCATCATTTCTTTCTGATAATGCTTTCATGGCATTAAAGCCACCGATTCCGGCTTCAGTTACAGAGGCCTCAGATCCACCGGAAATAAATATATCGGCTTTTCCAAGACGGATGTAATTGTAGGCATCGATTAGAGCATTTGTAGCAGATGCACAGGCAGACACGGTTACAAAATTTGGCCCCCTAAATCCATATTTAATGGAAATAAGTCCTGCACAGATATCAGAGATCATTTTAGGAATAAAAAATGGATTAAAGCGCGGATTTCTATCATTAGAGACGAAATTATCCACTTCATCTTGAAAAGTTTTTAATCCACCGATTCCTGAGCCCCAAATTACTCCTGCCCTATCTGAGTCTATTTTAGATAAATCTAGCTTAGAATCATTAATTGCTTGCTCTGCTGTAATCATTCCGTATTGCGTGAATGGATCCATCTTTCTCGCTTCTTTGCGGTCTAGATAATCCTCAGCTTGGAAATTTTTTACCTCGCAGGCAAATTGCGTTTTGAATTTGGACGCATCAAATTTAGTAATGGGACCGGCTCCACTTTTACCCAAAGCCAAGTTCTCCCAGTATTCTTCGACAGAATTACCTATGGGCGTTAAAGCACCCAGTCCCGTTACAACTACCCTTTTTAAATTCATAAAAGAATTTTGAGCTATTAAATTATTTTACGTTTTCCTCTAAGTAAGAAATGGCCTGTCCAACAGTACCAATGTTTTCGGCTTGATCATCTGGAATAGAGATATTGAATTCTTTTTCAAACTCCATGATCAACTCCACTGTATCCAGTGAATCTGCTCCTAAATCATTGGTGAAACTTGCTTCTGCAGTCACTTCAGACTCTTCTACCCCTAGTTTGTCAATGATAATTGCCTTTACTTTCTGTGCTATTTCAGACATTATTTTAGAATTTTAGTTTTAAATACTCCGCAAAGAAATGTATTTCCCCCATTAATGTCAAACAATTTTTTTCCTTTCGTACAAGTATTTTACTTTTTGTTGCAACTTTATTACTCAAGTTTTAGATTAAATTGAAATATTTATAACTTGATATCATGAACAATAAATTGTGGCAAGATACCTTCAGCGTTGATTTTCAACTTTTAGCCATCTCATCTTCCTTATCTGATTTTCAAATGGCATGGCACATCAATAAGCATACCCATTTTTCTTTAAAAAGAACAAAAGACCATTATATTGAGCTCAAAAAAGGATACTACCTCAATACTTCCTGCTTTCAAGATCAAACGGAGAACATTTCCATAAAATTACTGAAAAATAAACTATATGAAAGCGAAGCACCCCAAGCTTTCCTGATTCCTGAAATGAAAAATATCGACTATTTCCTTTTAATTCAGGATGATACTGAAGAATTGGAAATACTTAATGTAAAAAATACACTAAGTAAAATAAAAAATGTAATTTTGATCCAAATTTTGGATGCAAACCGTTTGAAATCGGTCGTGAACTTAATGACATAAAAAACTTTTATAATGAAAAAAGAAAACATCAAATTCAACAAATCAAAAATTGTAGCAACAGTTGGCCCAGCTTCTAACACCAAAGAAATGTTGCAAAAACTAGTGAAGGCGGGTGCGGATGTTTTTAGACTAAACTTCTCTCATGGAGATCATAAAATCCATCAGCAAACATTGCAATATATTGAAGAAATCAATAAAGAATGGGGAACCAATATCAGTATTTTGCAAGATTTACAGGGACCGAAAATACGACTTGGAGAAATTAAAGGTGGAAGTGTTCCCATAAAGGCGGGCGATGAATTCATCATTACTACTCAAGAAATGGTAGGTGATGCTAAAAAAGCCTCCACTACTTACCAAGGTCTCCCTTCAGATGTAAACAAAGGTGATATTATTTTAATTGACGATGGAAATATCCAATTAGAAGTTTTATCCTCTGATAAAACTGAGGTAAAAACTAAAATCATATTTGGTAATGAACTGAAATCAAAAAAAGGTATTAATCTCCCTTTCACTAAAGTTTCCGCGCCAAGTTTAACGGATAAAGATTTAGAAGATTTAAAGTTCGGACTTAAAAATGAGGTGGATTGGATTGCATTGTCATTCGTTCGTTCTGCAGCTGATGTACTAGACTTAAAAAACAGAATAAAATACAACGGAAAAGACTGCAAGGTAGTGGCGAAAATAGAAAAGCCGGAAGCTTTGAAAGATATCGACAATATAATTGAAGCTACGGATGCAGTGATGGTGGCACGTGGAGATTTGGGGGTAGAAATACCTATGGAAGATGTGCCATTAGCTCAAAAAATGATTATCAAGAAATGTAATGATGCTTGTAAGCCGGTAATTGTGGCAACCCAAATGATGGAAAGCATGATCGAAAACCCGAGGCCAACAAGAGCGGAAACCAATGATGTAGCCAATGCTATTTTAGATGGTGGTGATGCGGTAATGCTTTCTGCTGAATCTGCTGCAGGTCAATATCCTGTTGAATCAGTAATGAGTATGTCCAATACGATTGCCAGTATTGAAAAGCATGATTCTATTTACCACAAATACGGGCATGTTTCGCGTAACTCCGCCACTTTTTTCAGCGATAACTTAGTGCAAACTGCCTGTAAATTAGCTGAAGAGACCAATGCCAAAGCTATTGTAGGAATGACAAAATCAGGTTATACTGCCTACAGATTGGCAAGTCACAGACCAAAAGCTGGTATCTTTATTTTTACTGGCAACCATGATTTATTGGAAACCATAAATTTAGTATGGGGCGTAAGAGGTTACATTTATGAGAATTATGAAAGTACCGATAAAACCTTTGCAGATATTGAAAAAACTTTAAAAAAGGATAATCACGTACAAAAAGGAGACATCATAATTTTAATGGCGAGTATGCCGATTAAAGAGAAAAACAGAACCAATATGTTGAAAGTGACTGAGGTAAAGTAAACTATATATATTCTTAAAAAAACAGCCATTGATTAATTTCAATGGCTGTTTTTTTTTTTGCGCTTTTAAAATTAAAATAGGATTAACTAAATTTATTCTTCAAATTCTGGAAAGCGTTTTTTAGGCCATCTAATTGGCTTTCTGCTTTTGATTTTAATTCTTCGATATCTTTTTCATTTGCACTTTCCAGTTGATCTATATAAGCCTTTGCCTTATCCATATTGGATTCCAATTCTTTTGCCTCTTGACTTCCTTCCAATTGTCCTTCTGCATAGGCTCCTTTAGTTTCAGCTTTTAGCTTATCAAAATCAGCTTTCCATTCTTCATATTGCGAAACAAGTTTTTGCTTTAAAGCATCTTTAGTATCCATAATTTGAGATTTTATAATTAAAAAGTTACTAAATTATAACCCTTTTGATTAAATAAAGTTACATCAACCTAATTCTCAATCTCTTCAGAATTATTTTTAAATCTTCTTTTTAAAGGGATTTCTACAAAAATAAGCGTGCCCTCTTTTGATTCGATTGTCATTTTTCCAGATAAACTTTCAGCTCTTTTGTTCATATTGAAAAGACCAAAACTAGTATCTGCATTTAGTTTTTCCTCTACATCAAAACCTTTTCCATTGTCCTCAATAGTTAATTGTAAAATATTATCATGAAGAGTTAACTGGACAAAAACCTCAGTGGCTTTAGCATATTTCATGATATTATTTAATGATTCCTGAGTAATCCTAAATAGATTATACTCAATATTCAAATCTTCAATCCTGCTTTCAAGATTTGTATAAAAATTGAATTCGGTTTCTTCTAGAGTATTATTAAACTCCTCAATCAAATCTTTGATGGTCTCCACAAAGCCAAAATCTTCTACGGATTTTGGTATCAGTTCATAGGCAATATTTCTGGTTTCCTGCAGTCCTTTTCTTAGGAATTCTACCCCTTTTTGGAATTTTTCCAATTCATTTTTTGAAATTTGAATCGAATCTTCATCCAAAGATTCAAAATTCAATAATGAAATAGTAAGGGTTTGTTGCAGGCCGTCATGTATGTCTCGAGCAATTTTACTTTTTTGCCTATCTTCAGCTTCAAGTACCGCAGACATGATTTTTTCTTCATGGTTTACTCTATCGGTAATATCTTGACTTACCATTAAAAAGCCATTTTGTTCTTTCTCTGAATGCAAGGGGCCGATTACGGTCGAAAACCACTGAAAATTTTCATAAAAGTTAAAGGCACGGGTTATAATATTATGGCTTTTCTTAGTCCTTATCACTTTAGCCATAGTCTGAAAAAACTTCTTCAATTCATCCTCTGGTAAAAAATTGGATATATTTTTCCCAATACTTTCAGTTGTCAATGAACTATTATCTTGATTGAGTTCTAAGATATTTCCATCCAAATCAGTATGAATTATTTGTGCCGGCACATTTTCTGAAATGATTTTTAATTTCTCCGATGTTTCTTGTAATTCCTTATAATAATAATCTTTCTGTCTTAATGCGGTTACCATTTGATAAGCATTGTCAATATCAAATTTCAACCTATCAAAATTATCAGACTTTTCATGAAACCTGTAAATATTTACCTTATTAATGGCTTGAAGCATCACTTCCTGATTGACCACCCCAGTGAGTAAAATTCTGCCCACATTGGGTTGAACCTCTTCAATTGCCTGCAAAAACTCAATTCCATCCATCAAAGGCATTATCTGATCGGTTAGTATGACATCAACTTCATTTTTCTTTAAAAATTCAATTGATTTATTAGGATCACTAAAGCCTAATATTTCATAATATTCTTCTAAATTAGCTTCTAATATAGCCAAATTGATTTCATCGTCATCAAGATAAAATACTTTTGGCTTTTGATTATTATTGTCATCCATAGTACATTTTTTACAGTTGTATAAAGTTATTATTATATTTCGAAATGATAAAAGTTTTATTAGTAGATGATCACCGGTTAATCAGGGATGGAATTAGATTCTATCTTGAAAAAGAAGATAATGAAATTAACATTGCCGGTGAAGCTAGTGATGGAAAACAAGCTTTGATTTTTTTAGAGAAAAATCCTGATGCGGTGGATATATTGCTCACGGATATCAGTATGCCCGAAATGAATGGTGTTGAACTGGCTACTGAAGTGCATAAAAAATTTCCAAAAGTGAAAATTATTGCACTCACTATGATAAAAGACAGTCAATATGTAAAACAAATGCTGCAAGCCGGAGCCTCCGGATATCTTTTAAAGAATGCAAGAGAAAAGGAAATTGTAAAGGCTGTTAAGGCTGTTTATGAAGGAGATACTTACTATGCTCAAGAAGCTACCAAAGCCATAATGGATTTCATGAGCAAGAAAAAGCAAGATTCTGATATAGTGGCTATCTCAAAAAGAGAAAAAGAAGTATTGAGATTGATCATTGATGAAATGAGTAATCAAGAAATAGCGGATAAATTATTTATAAGCATAAGGACTGTGGAAGCGCATAAAAGGAATTTAATGGAAAAAACCGGTTCAAAAACCTTGGCTGGCTTGGTGAAATATGCTATCCATAACTTTCTATTTGAAGATTTATAATATAGCTTAAACAAGGGAAATGAAGTATTTATGAAAAAACATATCCATACATTCATCTATTCATTTCCAATTCAATTGATTTTGAACCATTTCAAAAAGAATCAATTGTTGTTATTGTGCTGGGTACTTTTATTTTCAATCATTAATGGTGGTTTTGCCAAAGGATTGGGCATTCCTTACCTTTTTCTCTCGCCTGAATATTTAAATGAAGTTAGCTTTCAAAGCTATTTAATTGTTGGTTTAACTCTTGGTGGTTTAATTGTCGCTTTTAACATAGCCTCCTACATTTTGGATGGCTATAAATTTCATTTCATTGGCACCATAACAAAACCTTTTTCCAAATTCTCATTAAATAATTCCCTGATCCCATTAGCTTTTATCATTAATTATATCATTCAGATTATAAATTACCAAATTGTATATGAATTCATGACATTTTGGGAAGCATCATTACTTGCTTTTGCATTGCCTTTAGGTATTTTCATATCCATATTTATTTTACAATTATACTTTTGGTTCACCAATAAAGACTTTAGGGAAGTTCTGGCCGAAAGAGTTGAAAAAAGAATCAAAAAACTTACAATTGGGAGAATTGCAGCCGTAAAATACCATAAAGACCTTAAAAAGCAACAAACTGAAGTAGTAGGTTTTTTTAATTTAAAATTGAGATGGGTAAGCGTTAGTCAACAAAGTAATAAAAAGATTTTTGGCGTCATTAACAGCATTTTTGACCAAAATCATCTCAATACGGTAATAGCAGAACTCTTCATTTTTATCATTATTTTAGTTTTGGGTGCATTTAGGGATTACCCCTATTTTCAAATTCCGGCCGCTGCAAGTGCTATTCTTTTCATTAGCATCATTTTAATGGCTGTAGGAGCCATAACTTTTTGGTTTCGATCTTGGGCAATAACGGGTGCTATTGCAATCTTTTTCCTGCTTAACTACCTATCTACTGTTGATTTCATTAGCAAAACTCATTATGCCCATGGCCTTAATTATAAAACCGAAGCAATACCCTATAATCAAGGCACTATTGATTATATGAGTAATCCTTCTGCTATTCAAAAAGACAAGGAAATAACATTAAAAATCCTTAAAAATTGGAGAAAGCAATTTAAAGAAAAGCCCAAAATGATATTACTGACGGCCAGTGGAGGAGGTCAAAGAGCAGCCTATTGGACCATGAATGCTTTACAAAAAGCGGATAGTATTACGGATGGCAATCTTTTTAAACATACAGTAAGTATATCAGGGGCATCAGGAGGATTGATTGGTGCTGCTTATTTCAGAGAGCTTAAATATTTGGACAAAAAAAATAAAAATATTGAAGTTTACGACTCTCAATATCTATCAAACATTGGTAAAGAAGCACTTAACCCCATTATATTCAGCTTACTGACAAATGATATATTCTTTCGATATCAGTCTTTCAATTATGGAGGTTATAGTTATCCGAAGGATAGAGGATATGCTTTTGAACAAAAGCTCAATAAAAATTTAGGTGGTATTTTAGATAAGCGAATTATTGAATACCAAGAGCCTGAATTAAAAGCAGAAATACCCATGTTGTTATTGGCTCCAACCAGTGTAAATGACGGTAGAAAGCTTTACATAACGCCTAATAGCAGTAGTTACATGTCGAGTAAGTCCATCACTGATGATTCTTTAAATACATTGATGGACAATAGAAGCATTGATTTTTTAAGAATGTTCGAAAACCAAGATGCAAAAAACCTTAGTTTTTTAACCGCTTTGAGAATGAGTGCCTCTTTTCCTTACATCACTCCAAATGTAAATCTTCCAAGCAATCCAAGTCTTGAAATTATGGATGCCGGTTTAGCTGATAATTTTGGGGTGAGTGATGCCGTTTTATTTCTTTATAACTTTAAAGATTGGATAGCAGAAAACACTTCAGGAGTCATCATTTTAACCATACGAGATTCTAAGAAAGCAGCTATTATTGATAAGCAACAGAATTTATCCATAATAGAAAAACTCTTCACGCCCATCAGCAATATTTACAACAACTGGTCTAATGTGCAAGATACTCGTAATGATTTGTTGATTGAATATGCTTCAGAATGGTTTGAGGGAGATTTAAGCCATGCTATGTTAACCTATGATGCAGGACAAGCCGTTTCTCATGACAGCATAAAAAGAATGAAGCACATAGAAGAAAGAGCTTCTTTGAACTGGCGTTTGACCGGTCGAGAAAAATATAATATTAGAAATGCTATCAATAGCAGTGAAAATCAAAAAACTTTGTTCTGGCTACATCAATCTTTATCATCACCTAATTGATGCATCTCCAATCTGGTTTTTGGCAGAGCATCAGGATAATTTTGTTGAATAAATACCAACATCTTTTCTCTAATCAAACATCTCAAATCCCAAGCTGTAGGAGAATCTTTTGCAGACATTAATAATCTTATCTGCATTGTTTTTTCAGTACAATCTGTGACTTGTAGTACTTGAGCATTTTTATTCCAAAGGTCAGTGGTTGCCAATATGGATTCAAATTCTTTTCTTAATGCATCTATTGGAACCGTATAATCAGTAAATAAAAAGACACTGCCAATAATATCTGCAGAATTCCTTGTCCAGTTTTGAAAGGTTTGTTCCGTGAAATAGGTAATTGGTAAAACCAATCTTCTTTGGTCCCAAATTTTCACTACCACGTATGTCAAGTTTATTTCTTCTATCCAGCCCCATTCTTTTTCCACAAATACTGCATCCCCAATTTTGATCGGTTGAGTAAAGGCTATTTGAATTCCTGCCAATAAATTTCCGATGGTTTTTTGGGCGGCCAAACCAATAATAATACCCGCTACACCCGCTGAGGTTAAGAATGTAGCCCCATATTTCCTTACTCCATCAAATTGTAACAAGAACAAACTTAAACCAATCATAACGATTAGAAAAATCACTATTTTCCTTATAAATATAACCTGCGTGATTACCTGTCTTTGCTTAAGATTATCTGTTTGAGTTACATTATATTTTCGATTAAGGACATCCTGAAGAAAGTAAACCAGACGGACAGCCACTATAGTGAAGGAAGCAATAATTAAAGACTCTGTTATCAATAACAACCATTCCGATAAATTATTACTTAATTCAAAATTTGGAATCAAATTATGCATGATCAACATCGGAATAAAAAGGAAAACGCTACCTCTAAATCGATGTTCTAGAATCCTGATTAGTTCTCTATCATCCTTTTTATTAAGGACAAATAAAGTTTTAAAAAACGCATATCTAATTACAACCCCAATTATGAATGAGAAAAATGCAAATATCGACAAACGTATAAATGGCTGTTCTACCCCAATAGAATCAAAATATTCAATCATCAGTGTTTTCTACTTCTTTCTCTAAATTAAACTTCATTCCACCTTGTTCCAAGGTAAGTTGAGAATATTCGGAATCAAAAATAATTTTAACTCCTGCAGGATCAAATTTAAAATTATACTGGTCTATAGGGGTCAGAGGAAAGGCAGATTGCCCTGTAGCTTGAGCCATCAATTGATTATTATCTGAAATTGATATGGTGATTTTTAATGGAAAAGAATCAGCGCTATATACTCCCTCAAAGCCGGATAGTTCCTCCTTCTTTAAAACAATCTTGGGTTTGAAATCAGGAATTTCAAATTCTTTGCCGAAATAAGCGGCCAAAAGACCTAGCAATATATCATTTCTTCTATAGCTAACGGCATTACACAATAATGCAACTGTTAAATCTTCAGATTCAAAATGAACAGCCACAGATTGAAATCCGTCTATTCCACCAGTATGTCCTAATATTTTTTCTTCATAATAAGGCATTTCAAATAAACCGTAACCAAATCCGTCCTTAATCTCCTTCATTTTCTCAAAGGATGACTCCTCTAATATCTCGCCATTAAACAAAGCTTCGTAAAATAATGCTACATCTTTAGCAGTGGCCGTAATACCACCTGCCCCCATTGGAATCATCATATTGGTTTCAGGGGAAATTTCCCATTGGGCAGTTCTTATGTAAGAAACTGATTCATTGGCTGATTGATCGATTGGTTTTCCAAAATAAGTCTGTTCAAGTTCAAGTGATGATAATATTTTTTCCTTGAGAACATCCCCATATCCCATTTCATAAACATCCTCCAAAATATAGGATAACAAAACATAGGCTGAATTGGAATACTCATATTTTTCGCCCGGTTCAAAACTATTTTCAGTTGATAGTAAAATCTCCAACATCTCAGCTTTAGTCTTGGATTGCATCATATACTGCACGTAAAATGGTGAATTGGTAAAATTGTAAAGCCCACTGCGATGCTGAAGCATGTGACTTATTGTGATTTTATCAGAATTTTTAAAATCAGGATAAAATTCTGAAAGAGTATCATCTAATTTCAACAAGCCTTCTTCAACTGCCTTCATAATAAGTGTTGCAGTATAAGTTTTGGAAATAGAACCAATCCTAAATAAAGTATTGGGGTCATTCTTTTTCTTTGATTCTATATTGGCAAACCCATAAGCTTTTTGGTAAATCATTTCACCATCTTTTAGAATAGCGACTGACCCCATTCCTTCTTCATGTTCTTCTATAGAATGGAGTAAACTATCTGCTTTAGCAATATTATATTCCTGAGCTGAGACAAAATGGTAGAAAAAAAGTAGTAAGGTTGATAAGATAATCTTCATGATTTCGGTGTTTGTATATGAAGATAAATATAATATTTCTTACCGTAAATTTGTTGATTTGGTTATAATAAAAAAGCCGAGCAAAACTCGGCTTTAAATTTTATTTCAGTTTATCTTTTGTCTGATTTATGATATCCTTAAACGCTTCTGTGGAAGAAAAGAAAGCATCACTTAATTCCTGAGCGGCCATATCACCAAAGTTTTCAACTCTGGTATATTTTTCCTCCAGCTCATTTTGAAGTTTATCAAGTTTATCCAAATTCTCCATAATCTCAGCTTTTCTTTCAGCCTGAGCATTTCTTGCTTCAGCTTTCAAAAGCTCGAATTCGGTTTTTAATTCATTTATTTTCTCTGTAGAAGAGTTCTTAAATTCCTCAAATTTCTCCATTAATCCTTATAAATTATGTTAAAAAATTATTCAAATGCTGGAATACCGGTGATTTCCTTCCCTAATATCAACAAATGAATGTCATGTGTACCTTCATACGTTATAACGGACTCGAGGTTTGCCATATGGCGCATCATAGGGTAATCTCCCGTGATTCCCATACCACCATGAATCTGTCTGGCTTCACGAGCTATATTCAAGGCAACTTCAACTGCATTACGTTTTGCCAAGGAAATTTGAGGTGTACTTGCTTTGCCTTCATCCATCAATTGTGCAAGCCTGTAATTTAATAATTGAGATTTGGTAATCTCCGTCAACATCTCTGATAACTTCTTCTGTGTCAACTGAAATGAAGCAATAGGTTTCCCAAATTGAATACGTTCCAAGGAATATCTTCTGGCGGAATCATAACAATCCATTGCGGCACCAATAGCACCCCAAGCAATTCCGAATCGAGCGGAATCCAGGCATTTCATAGGAGCTCCTAAACCTGATTTTCCTTCCAATAAATTTTCCTTAGGCACTTTGACATTGTCAAATACCAATTCTCCGGTAGTACTTGCTCTCAAAGACCATTTTCCATGAGTCTCAGGTGTAGAAAATCCTTCCATTCCTCTTTCTACAATTAATCCGTGGATTCTTCCTTCCTCATTTTTCGCCCAAACTACCGCAACATCACACTTAGGGGAATTTGATATCCACATTTTTGCTCCGTTCAATAAATAATGGTCGCCTTTATCTTTAAAATTGGTGGTCATTCCTCCTGGATTAGAACCATGGTCAGGCTCTGTTAATCCGAAGCTCCCTAACCACTCACCAGAAGCCAATTTTGGTAAATATTTTTTCCTTTGAGCTTCATTTCCAAAAGCATATATCGGATACATTACCAAAGATCCCTGAACTGAAGCAGTGGATCTCATACCAGAATCACCTCTTTCAATTTCTTGCATGATAAGACCGTAAGAGATATAATCTAAACCCCCACCACCATATTCTTGTGGAATCGTGGGGCCAAAGGCTCCTACATCTCCAAATTTCTTCACTATTTCATAAGGAAAGTGTGCCTTTTGTGCCCAATCCTCTATGTTAGGACTGATTTCTTTCTTCACAAAATCCCTAACTGATTGTCTGATTAATTTGTGCTCTTCCGTAAGCAATCCATCTAAGGCATAAAAATCCGGTGACTCAAATTGGTCGGTTGATTGATTAGTCATAAATATTTAGTCGTTTTTATTTTTTGTAGCTTTGTTAGCTCAATTGAATAACGCAAATTTAAAAGTATTTTCAAGAATCCTTCAAAAAAGGTGAAAATTGCACCAATACATATTTTTTAACCTATGAACAAAGAACAGATCAATAAAAGTTTAGAAAAACTGAATCTTAAGTACCAGTCTATGGGTCAAGATTTATCAGCTTATCTAGACGGTTTACTTTTATCTAATTATACCACCTATTGGGATTATATCAATGTTGATACTTTATTGACTTTACAAAAGCCAAAAACTGATTTTCCTGATGAAGAAATCTTCATCATGTATCATCAAATCACAGAGCTCTATTTCAAAATGTGCTTAAACGAAATGGACCAAATTGCCAATAACGGTCAAATTATTGGCGAAAATGGAGAAGATTTAGGTTGGAATGAAAAATTGGATGTTGACTTCTTTATCAGACGACTCAACAGAATGAATAGATACTTTGAGACTTTAACGCATTCATTCGATATTATGGTTCAAGGAATGGAAAAGGAACAATTCCAGCGTTTTCGAATGGCACTTTTACCGGCAAGTGGGTTTCAATCTGCACAATATAGGTTAATAGAATTTGCCTCCACTCCCTTAATTCATTTGGTTAGAAAGGAGAAAAAAGATGAATGTAAAAATGCCCCAATAGAAGAAAAATATGAGCATATTTATTGGAAGGAAGGAGCAACCGAAGTTGAAACAGGGCAAAAAACCCTTACTTTAGAGCAGTTTGAAAAAAAATATAAAGAGGAATTTATTAATTGGATTAAGCGTTTTGAACAAAAAAATATCTATTTAAAATATTTAGATTTAGATAATGAATCAAAAAATAATTCAGAACTAAAGGAAGCTTTAAGAAATTTTGATTTGAATGTAAATGTTTTTTGGCCATTGGTTCATTATAAATCTGCTGTTAGATATTTACAACAAGAAAATAAAGACGTGCCGGCTACAGGAGGGACAAATTGGCAACAATATTTGCCTCCAAGGTTTCAAAAACGTATATTCTTCCCTGAATTATGGTCAGAAAAAGAAGTAAAAGAATGGGGCAAAGGCTGGGTTGTAAAAGAAATATTTGGTGAAAAATAAATAATGAAAAAAGTTTTCAGCATCATATTAATATTAATTCCATGCCTACTTTCTGCGCAAAGCAAGGAAGTAAAGGTCTATTATGATGACGAAAGAGAGCATTTGAAAGAACGCTATTTTGTTAAGGATTTAGATCCAAGTGTACTTTATGGAACCTATGAATCATATTACATATCAGGAGAGTTAAAAAGTAAAGGCCAATATGTAAATGATGAAACTTACGGTCAATGGAAATATTTTTATGAAAACGGAAACCTAAAGATGCAAGGCCAGCTTAAAAACAATTCCAATCATGGCTTGTGGTCCTATTATTTTGAAAATGGCGAACTCAGAATGGAGGGGAAAATTTACAATGGCAAGCGTCAGGGGCAATGGAAATATTTTTATGAAACAGGTATTTTAAAAAGTGAAGGAGAATATGTTGATGACCAAAAAAATGGACTTTGGACTAATTACTCGGAAAATGGGAATTTAAAAGCAAAAGCCATTTACAAAAAGGGCGATGGGATTTATAAGGAATTTTATCCAAACGGAAATCTAAAATCAGAGGGATTCATCAAGGATGAGAAAAGTGACAGTCTTTGGAAAAACTACTACAAAACCGGTAATTTAAAATCAAAAGGAAAATATAAGGAAGGCGCAAAAGAAGGAAATTGGGTATATTTTTACGAAGATGGAAAGCTCTCAGGTGAAGGTAATTATCTCGATAATCTTAGCCATGGAAAATGGGTTTATTATCACCCTAATGGCCAAGTAAGCGCTGAAGGAGCCGAAAGAGAAGGGAAAAAGGAAGGGTATTGGAAATTGTATTTTGAAGATGGACGATTAAAAGGAGAAGGTGTTTATGATGCAGGAAGTGGTGAATACAAAGAGTTTTATGAAAGTGGAAAATTAAAATTAAAGGGTGCTGTAGTTGATGGAAAAAGTGAAGGAAAATGGGAGTATTTTTACGAATCAGGAGAAAAAGAAGGAGAAGCTGAATTTGAAAACGGTAAAGGAGAATTTACTGGCTATTACCTCAATGGCGATAAAAAAATGAAGGGAGTGATAGAAGATGGCGTTAAAGTTGGCACATGGGAATTATATGATGATAATGGTGAATTAGCTGGATATTACAAACCAGTTTACGAAGATTATGAGCCCTTATTGAGAACCGCTAAAGGTCCAAACGAATTATCTGATGAAAACCCGCAATACAATAAACCAGACTATAGATATAAATCTAAAAGTAGTTCCTATTTCAAATCAAGAAATAATGACTTCCCGACTTTAATTCTCCAAGCAAATCCATTTAACATGCTTTTTGGCGACCTCCAAGTTGCTTTAGAATATAATATTCAACAAAGAATTGGATATGAATTACTCTATCACACCTTTAGAAATCCATTTTTCGCTAATTCCCTAAACCTAAGGGCTGGTGACAACTTTTTTGAAGGTTTTGGTTTTAGTTTGAGACAAAGGTTTTATCATAAGGATACAAAATTCGGAATGCCTTATTTCGGACACTCTATCTCCTACACTAATGTGAATAGATTTAAATATTATGAAGATGAAGATCAAACCGATGTAATCTCAGCCGAAATGAATGTTCAAGGAATTAGATATGGCTTACTTGTGGGTAGTCGTATTTTACAAAACCTAAATGATAACGGCTTTACTTTTGATATTAACCTGGGTATTAATTTTAATTATTATTTCTTCGGGGACGTAAAAAATCAAGGTGAAAGAGAGAATATATTTGATGATTTTCAAAATACACCTTTTAAATTACAGCCTATAGTTGGTCTTTCCTTTGGTTATGTATTTAAACTTAAAAATGTGAAAACATTAAATCCATAACCATCATATAAATTATCAGATGATCGAAAAAGAAGTAGTTTTAAAGCCAGAAGAGGCTTTCAACGAAGAGGAGATTTTAACAGTCATTCAAAATAGACTGGGGTTAAAATCCATTACAGACTTTAGAATTGCCAAACGTTCCATAGATGCCCGCTCGCGGGAAGTAAAAGTCCGAATAAAGGTAGAAATAGCAGAAAATGATGCGCTTCCGTCCAGAATAAATTATAAAATTGAGGATTTACCCAATGTACATGATTCTGAATATTTAGCCGTCATCATTGGGGCAGGGCCAGCCGGATTATTTGCAGCATTAAGATTGATTGAACTAGGATGGAAACCTATTATATTAGAAAGAGGAAAGGATGTTAGGAGCAGAAGAAGGGATTTGGCAGATATTAATAAAAAGCATATCGTAAATCCAGAAAGTAATTATTGTTTTGGAGAAGGCGGTGCAGGTACCTACTCAGACGGCAAGCTTTATACTCGCTCAAAAAAGAGGGGTGATATCTATAGAATTTTGGAAATATTAGTTGCACATGGTGCTAAGGAAGACATCATGATAGATGCTCATCCACATATTGGCACAAACAAACTGCCTAAAATCATCCAAAATATAAGAGAAAGTATTTTAGCCCATGGTGGTGAAGTCCATTTTGACACAAAAGTAACAGGATTTAAGGTAGAAGAAAATGAGCTTAAATCTGTTACCACTGCCAATGGACATGAATTTAAGGCAGATGCTTTCATTTTAGCAACAGGTCATTCCGCTAGAGACATATTTCAATTATTACATGAAAATAAAATCTTGATAGAAGCCAAGCCTTTTGCATTAGGTGTTAGAGTTGAACACCCACAGCAAATCATTGATAAAATTCAATATAGATGTGAAGAAAGAGGACCCTATTTACCTGCTTCTTCCTATGCACTTGTTCATCAAACCTATTTTGAGGATAAACAAAGGGGAGTATTTTCATTTTGTATGTGCCCGGGTGGATTTATAGTTCCTGCCGCAACTGAAAGTGGTGAAATAGTCGTCAATGGAATGAGTCCATCCAGAAGGGATTCGCGTTTTGCCAATTCAGGAATTGTGGTGGCCATTGAATTGGACGACATGGAAGAATTCAAGCAATTTGGCCCATTAAAAGGATTGGAATTGCAAAAATCTATAGAACAAAATGCTTGTAAAATTGCCGGAAATACTCAAACTGCTCCCGCTCAGCGGTTGATTGATTTTACCCAAGGAAAGTTCAGCAAAGACTTACCCCATACTTCTTATCAACCAGGTCTTTTTTCGGCACGCATGGATGAAGTATTGCCTCCTTACATTACGGAAAGATTGAAAACAGCATTTAAAGCATTTGGTAAAAAAATGAATGGATACTTTACGAATGAGGCTATTATTGTTGGGGTTGAAAGCCGGACCTCCTCCCCTGTTCGTATCCCTAGAGACAAAGAAACGTTAGAACATACCGAAACTAAAAGACTTTTCCCATGTGGAGAGGGTGCTGGGTATGCAGGTGGAATTGTTTCTGCCGCAATGGACGGGGAAAGATGTGCGGAAAAAGTTATTGAAATTTATCAAACTAAAAAATGAGTAAGAAAACAGTCATTATAGGAGCTACTACCAATCCATCAAGATACGCATATTTTGCTGCGGATAGATTAACCAATGCAGGGCATGAAATCGTTCCAGTAGGAATAAAAAAAGGAGAAGTATTTGGCGAAGAAATTTTAGATATCCGAGAATCTCCAAAAGTTAAAGATGTTGATACTATTACACTTTATTTAGGCGCCAGGCATCAACCTGAATATTATGATTATTTACTCAGTCTTAATCCCAAAAGAATCATTTTCAATCCTGGAACTGAAAATCCTGAATTAGTAAAGTTAGCTAATGAAAGAGGAATAGAAACTGAAAATGCTTGTACATTAGTGATGCTAGGAAGTGGAGTATATTAATTAAAGAGAGAAATAATTAGACTATTCCTAGTAAATTAAATTATCAATAATTTTTATCTAAGAAGATAATTAAAGCATAATAAAGACTTTTTTTATACTTAACAGCTTATCTTCCCTTGACCACTATCTTCGTTTAAAAATTATAATAAATGAAGATAAGAGACTTAGCTATTCGTAAAAAATTTATTCTTTCCTTTTCTTTATTGCTATTCATGATGCTAGTCGGAGGGTTAGTGGTGGGCTATCTGTGGAGTCAAGTAGATAAATATCAGCAAATAAAATCTGATGTGGCTGAATCCATGATGCGTTTTGATAATGCGCAAAAAATTGAGCAAGATTTCCTCATATTTGGCTGGAAAAAAATTGACTTTTTAGAAGATGGGCAAAGTAACCTTACCCAACAGTTTCTTACTGAAATTGATGAAGTGGCAAAGTCTTTAGAAGATAAAACCACAACTGAATTTGTTGAGAACAAAGACCTATCTAGCGAATTCAGTTCAATTCTAATCTCCATTACCAGCTATAAAAAATCATTTGAGGAGTTGCGAAAATTACTTTTTGTTCGTGGTTTTAAAGACCACGGCCTTGAAGGGGAAATGAGAAGTTATGTTCACGACCTTCAAAAATGCGAATCTGCAGAGGAAAAAGTATTTGCCTTCAGCCTAAGGAGACATGAAAAAGATTTCGCACTGCGAAAAGATATGTCATATACAGATAAATTACATAATACTGCCGATGAATTTATTGAATTTATCAAA
Source organism: Marivirga sp. (assembly GCF_051117495.1). Lineage (NCBI taxonomy): Bacteria > Pseudomonadati > Bacteroidota > Cytophagia > Cytophagales > Marivirgaceae > Marivirga > Marivirga sp. The sequence continues at coordinate 64,081 of NZ_JBNPEF010000033.1, forward strand.
AATGCAAATGTTCAGCAATTCCCCCACATGACTGAGGTTTATAAAACAAAAACCATTGAAGCTATTAAAGCTTACAAAAATCATTTCGATAAAATTGTTCAAACTGAAATTGCAATTGGCTTGAACGAGAAAGCAGGGCAATTCTTGCAACTCAACCGAAGTAAAAAAGAAACAGAACCGAAAATTTCTTTATTATATCAAAAAATCAATGAGCAAAACAATGCATTAAGACAGACTGCTAGTTTAGTAATCGGAATAACACTTTTATTATTATTAATAACCGTTTTTGCTTTGGTTTACTATCTAAGAAAAACCGTTTCCAAACCGATTATAAAGTTGGACGATATTGTAAAGAAAGTATTAGCAGGTGATAGCAGTGCAGGAAAAGAATTGAACTATAATGGTAAAGATGAGATCGGCAGTTTGAATAAAAATTTCAGCCTTATGCTCGAAAATTTGAGGGAAAACCTTAAACTCATTAAAGACAAAAATGAATCACTAGAACAAAAAGCCAAGCAAGACAAAGTTAGAAATTGGACTATAGAAGGATTGAGCCATTTTTCCGATTTGATGAAAGGTAATAACGCAGATTTGAGTGAATTTGCCGATTCAATAATCCGTGAAACCGTAAAATATGTTAATGCCAATCAAGGAGCTTTCTTTATTCTAAATGATGAAAAAGAACAAGCATATATGGAATTAAAAGCATGTTATGCTTTTAATAAAAAGAAATATATCCATAAAAAAGTGGAAATGGGAGAAGGCCTCATCGGACAAACTTGGCTAGAAGGTGAATATATCTACATGACTGAAGTTCCAAATTCTTATATTAATATCACATCAGGATTAGGGGATGCGCCTCCAAAATCGATTATGATTTTACCACTTAAAACTGATAATCAGATAGTAGGCGTAATAGAATTAGCTTCATTTCAAGTATTCGAAAAGCATGAACAAGAATTTTTACTGGAATTAGTCAATCGATTGGGAAGTGTAATCGAATCCATAAAAATGCAGGAGCAAACACAAAAATTATTAGAGCAGTCACAAGAAATGACAGAGCAAATGCGTGCACAAGAAGAGGAAATGCGTCAAAATATGGAAGAACTACAAGCCACTCAGGAAGAGATGAGCAGAAACCAAAAATCATTAAATGAGACTATCAATTTCAAAGACATGCAACTCAATATGATGAATAGCCTCTTAGGAAAAGTTTATGAAGGAATGCTGTTTATCAATAATGACTATCAAATAGTTGCTTCAAATGATTATTTAATGGATGAGCTTCAATACAATCAAAATGATTTATTAGGAAACCATCCAGAATTGGTATTTAAAATCTCATTGAAAAAGAAAATAGAAGAGCTTCAAAATGACCCGAATTTCATCTTAACGGGTGTATCTGAAAGGCAGGAAACTAAAATCATGGATAAATTCAGCAATATATTTGATGCACGATTCGTGATTACCAAGATTGAGCATAAAGGAGAAATTTTTCATGCAGTACTTTTCAATAAAAAAGATGCAGAGTTTGGGAAAAGAGTGCTAAAACATCTATTTCAAGCTAAATAATTACACTTTTTTGCAATAAACTCACTTGAATTTAAAACTTCAATTTCACTAAAGTAAAAGTCATCTTTATCTTCAGTCAGGATAATTTTGCACCCAACTCGTTCGGCTGCATAATATTGAAAGCCATCTTCCAAATCATGGATTTTTTTATTAGTTAATGCTTTTCCAACTCCATATTGACCAGCGTCTGCAATTTTAATGTGCTGGCATAATAAAGAGATTTTCTCTTTGGCTTTTTCCTCATTCACTTTCTTGGCAGCAAAGAAAAAAGCAATAGCTAAACAAATTGGAGAAGTATAAAATTCAAATTTAGATTGACCTGCTAAACTTAAGATTCTAGCACTATGGTTAAAAAGAGGATATTCTTTATTGAGAACAGACACAAGAATATTGGCATCCAAAAAGACTTTCATTTTTTGGAAGATAAATATTCTGCCTTCATATCTTTTCTTTTACGAGCTTTGGTGTGATATTCAGCCTTTCCTTCCGCTACTTGATTCACCCAATCAGCAACTGGTAATTCATCTAATGATTTATACTCGCCCGTGGTAATTTGCTTGTATAGAAACTCCGTAAGGCGAGATAAACTGATATTATTTTGCTCCGCAAATTGTTTTGCTTTGCCAATAATTTCTTCATTAAAAGATAAAGTAACTTTAGTGTCCATAATCCCCAAATTTTTATACCACCAATTTAAAATTTTTATACGTATAAATCAAAATAGTAGTTAAAAATTTCTAGGAAATTCCGCCATTTTCATAAAAACTGATTGCAGTCGGTGTGCCCTTGACCGAGGCACATTGTTTCAATGGTTGGTGGCACACCAATCATTTCCCAAATAAGGCTTTCCAGATTTTCAGCTATTATTACAAAGCCCCTTTGGTTGAAGGCAAATCATTCAAGCGACTTTCATCCCGGCTTACGGCCATTTTAATAGCTCTAGCCCACCCTTTAAAAATAGCCTCAATCTTATGGTGTTCATTATCTCCGCTAACCTGAATATCCAAATTACATTGAGCTGCATCAGAGAATGATTTGAAGAAATGAAAAAACATTTCAGTGGGCATATCTCCTACCATCTCCCTTTTAAATTCTGCTTTCCAGTTGATCCATGGTCTTCCTCCAAAATCTATCGCAACTTGAGCTAGTGCATCGTCCATAGGTAATAAAAACCCATAACGATAGATTCCCTTCTTATTTCCTAAAGCTTGCTTAAATGCTTCTCCTAGGGCCAAAGCCGTATCTTCTATGGTGTGGTGTTCATCCACTTCCAAATCACCATTCACTTGAATGGATAAATCTAAGCCTCCGTGTTTACCAAGCTGGTCCAGCATATGATCGAAGAATTTCAATCCTGTTGAATTATCCGCTTTTCCACTTCCATCCAAATTAAGATTGATTTTAATATCCGTCTCATTTGTTTTACGAGAAATGGAAGCTGTTCTTTCTGGCATCACCAAATAGCGAGCAATTTCCCGCCAATCTTGAGATGAAATGGTAGCTTCAGATAAATCATCCCCAATAAAAATAGATTTAGCACCCAAATTTTGAGCTAATTGAACATCCGTTTTTCTATCCCCAATTACATAGCTATTGGCCAAATCATAGTCTTCAGAAAAGTATTTTTTCAACATTCCTATTCCAGGCTTGCGAGTTTCCTTTCCATCTTTTTCAAAACTCCTGTCAATATGTTGCTCAGCGAACGTAATTCCTTCAATCTCTAATTGCTTCAGCATTTTATTGTGTGCTGGCCAAAAAGTATCTTCAGGGTATGAATCCGTTCCCAATCCATCCTGATTAGTGACCATGATCAGTTCATAATCTGTATTCTGTGCAATAAATTGTAACGCACTAATGGCGTAAGGTAAAAATTCCAGCTTTTCCAATGAATCTACCTGATAATCCGTTGGTGGCTCTTGAATAATGGTTCCGTCTCTATCTATAAATAATACTTTCTTCTTCATTTTTAAATTATTGTAAGCTCAAAATTAGTGAATTGAAATTGATTTAAAATAAAAAAAGAAATATCTGAATACATCAAACATTTCTTTCTTTCAAAATGAAATAGGTAGATTGGAATTCTATATTATTTGATTATCCATTTATCTCTTCCTTTTCACAAAACTCTAAATCAATAGTTCTTTTATCAATATCAGTAGCCTTCACTCTTACCGTTACAGGGTCTCCAAGCGTTATCATACGTTTATTGTTCCTTCCTATGATTCTGTAATTTTTCTCATCAAATTCATAATAATCATCCGTCATATCAACTAGACGAACCATGCCCTCGCATTTGGTTTCTATGATTTCCACGAAAATCCCCCATTCAGTTACACCTGTTACCAAGCCATCAAATGCCTTATCCTCCACAGAAGCCATGAATTCAACTTGTTTGTACTTGATAGAAGCTCTTTCAGCATCTGAAGCTCTTTTCTCCATTTCAGATGAATGCAAACATTTTGATTCAAATTCCTCAGCATTAACGGATTTACCCTGATCTAAATAATGTTGCAACAATCTATGGACCATCACATCAGGATATCTTCTAATTGGGGAAGTAAAGTGGGTATAATATTGAAATGCCAATCCGAAGTGGAATGAATTTTTAGTGGTATATTTCGCTTTGGCCATGGATCGAATCGCTAAACTTTCAAGCACATTTTGCTCTGGTTTACCCTGAATTTCGTTCATCAAAGAATTCAAAGATTTAGCAACTGCTTTTTCTTCAATTTCTAGCTCATGTCCGAATCTCTTGGCGAAAATAGAGAATGTACTCAACTTTTCTGGATCAGGATAATCGTGCTGACGATAAACAAAAGTCAATTTTTGATCCCCTTTCTTTTTGGTCGCAATAAACTCAGCTACCTTTCGATTGGCCAACAACATATACTCCTCCACTAATTTGTGGGCATCTTTCCTAACTTTCGGAATAACCCCTAAAGGTTTACCATTTTCGTCCAGCTTGAATTTCACTTCTACAGATTCAAATGCAATGGCTCCATGTTTAAAACGCGTTTCCTTTAACTTTTTGGCTATAGAATTGAGTGTAGTGAGTTCCTCGGCATGATCGCCAATTCCCGCTTCCAAAACTGCTTGAGCTTCTTCATAGGCAAATCTTCTGTCGGAATGTGTAACCGTTCTACCAAACCATTCATTATGAATTGTTCCATTATCATCCAGCTCAAAAACGGCTGAAAAGGTAAATTTATCCTCATTGGGTCTTAATGAGCATAATCCATTAGAAAGTCTCTCTGGCAACATGGGGATCGTTCTATCCACCAAATATACAGAAGTGGCTCTATGAAAAGCTTCTTCTTCCAATAGAGTGCCTGGTTGCACATAATAAGTTACATCTGCAATATGAATTCCGATTTCGTAATGACCATTGTCTAACTTTTTAAATGAAATGGCATCATCAAAATCCTTAGCATCTTCCGGATCAATGGTAAAAGTAGTAGTTCCACGCATATCCCTCCGCTTTGAAATTTCTTTTTCAGGCAATTGATCGCTGATCTTTTCAGATTCCCTTACCACTGCCTCAGGAAATTCCATTGGCAATTCGAACTCCGCCATGATAGAATGAATTTCTGCCTCATTCTCTCCAGCTGGTCCTAACACTTTAATAACCTTGGCTTCTGGTTTTCTGTCTGTATCGCCCCAGCTTTTGATTTCAGCAATTACTTTGTCTTGATGTTGGGCTCCACCTAATTTATCATTATTGATAAAGAAGTCAGTATGGATATATCGGCTATCAGGAATCATAAAAGCGTAACGGACGGATTTATCAATTCTACCCACAAATTGGGTTTTCGCTCTTTCCACAATTTCAATTACCTTTCCTTCTTCCCTGCCATCTTTATTTTTCTTAGTAATGACTACCTTAACTGTATCCTTATGAAAGGCACCTTTCAGTTTATCTGTTTTAACAATAATATCTGATTCCCTGTCTTCAGAAATGATGTAAGCTAATCTTGGGTTTACGTGATCCACTTTTCCTATTATAAACTCAGGTTCTCTAGAGGATACATAAGTAGCTCTGGAAGCTTTTTCAATTTTACCTTCTTTCAATAATTCAATCAATACTTTATCTATCAGTCGCTTAGCTTCAGCAGTATTACTACCAATCGCTTTAGCTATATTTCTGACTGTAAAGGATTTGTGAAGGTTAAAATCTAAAATTTGAAGAACTTCTTGTTTTAGTTCGGGTATGCTTTTAATTATTCTTTTGGACTTTTTTGGTCCTTTTTTATTTCTTTTTTTACTCATGTTTAAAATTAAAATGTTTTGAAAAGGATGTGATTATGTATATATGAAGAAATCAATAAATCATTCATCCTTAACTTTAATGATTTGCTCCTCTTGCAAGATGGGTTGCCCTGTCATTCTTTGGTACAATTGGCAAGTGAGCACTACATCTTTTTCACAATATTCGGCAATTCTTTTTAAATCACCTTCTTTATAATAGACTTCATATACTTGACTTCCATCAATATCGTCTTTACTGCTTGGTAAATCAAATATATGTGCCAATAAATCTAGTTTGGTATAATGTTTACGATCTCCAAACTTCCACATTTCCAAAGTATCTAAGTAGGGAGTCTGCCATGGCTTCATTGCACCAACGTCCAATATCGATGGAAGTTTTAAGCCATTTATCAAAATACGTCTGCAAATATATGGAATATCAAACTCTTTTATGTTATGCCCACAAATGACTGAATGAGTATCATCCACTTTTCGGAAAATTTCAGAGAGTTCCATGAGCAACTCCTTTTCATTATCATTTGCTAAAGTAGTCACTCTAAGTTTTCGGTTTTTTTCATTACCGAACATCCAACCTAATGAAACCACTACTATTTTTCCAAATTCAGCATATATTCCTGCTCTAGAATAAATCTCTTCTGCTGTTTCTTCATTTTTTACGAGAAAAGAGGCTTTATGTCGCCATAATGATCGTTCTTTTTCAGATAGATCAGTAAAGTTTTCTACTTGGGGAACGGTTTCTATATCGATAAAAAGTATAGCCATTTCGGTTGATTATGGGTTGAAGTTCGGCTTAAATTATGGAAAATAATGGAAAGAATAAAAGTTTGAAGATGGAAGATGGAAGTAAGGTAATACCTGATGGATGGTTAGTACTTAGGTCAGTACCGCAGGTCAGACCGGTCCACAATTGGAAGATAGAAGTTAAAAACTAGAATAATATCTATAAAATAAGTATTTAGAAGATGGAAGCAGGTTTTTGATTCTATATCTAAGGCTGATTAATTTCAACAAAAAACTTAGTAAAACTATCTTTTTAAAGTATAGGCTTTAACTTTGCATGAAATTTTAGAATTATACTTTTTAAAAAATGAAATATATATCCCCAATTGAAACCAAGGCTTGGAAAAAGCTAGAGGAGCATTATCAAAAAACTAAAGATCTCCATATTAAAACACTTTTTGAAGAGGATAAAGGAAGGTTTGAAAAATTCAGCTTGAACACTGAAGCACTTTTCATTGATTTTTCCAAAAATAAAATTACTGATACTACGCTTACACTACTATTTGAATTAGCGGTTGAGATGAAATTGCCCGAAGCCATAGAATCTATGTTTCAAGGTGATAAAATCAATCAAACAGAAGGTCGTGCAGTTTTGCATTCCGCTTTGAGGGATTTTTCCAACAATCCTGTAATGGAATCAGGTCAGGATGTGATGCCATTGGTGAAAAAGGTGAGAAAGCAAATGGAAAGCTTCAGTCAAAAAGTACACTCAGGTGATTGGAAAGGATATTCTGGAAAGCAGATAAAGCACATTGTGAATATTGGAATCGGGGGTTCTGATTTGGGTCCTGTAATGGTTACAGAAGCACTTAAACCTTATAAAATAAAAGGCATTGAAAGCTATTTTGTTTCCAATGTTGATGCAACGCATATAGCAGAAGTATTACAAAAAATAGATCCTGAAACCACTTTGTTTTTAATTGCTTCCAAAACTTTCACGACACAGGAAACCATGACCAATGCGCATACTGCAAGAAGATGGTTCTTGGAAAATGGAGGATCGGAGGAAACAATCAAAAAACATTTTGCCGCATTAAGCACTAATAAAGAAGGTGTGGAAAAATTCGGAATTGACCCAGCCAATATGTTTGAGTTCTGGGATTGGGTAGGCGGGAGATACTCCCTTTGGTCAGCTATTGGCTTATCCATTGCCTTGAACATCGGTTATAAAAATTTCGAAGAATTATTGAAAGGAGCCCATGAAATGGATATTCATTTTAAGGACACGCCATTACCTAATAACGCACCTGTCATATTAGCATTAATTGGTGTTTGGTACAATAACTTTTATAAAGCTGAAACAGAAGCTATTTTACCTTATGACCAATACTTACATCGATTTGCAGCATATTTCCAGCAAGGAAACATGGAAAGTAACGGTAAATCTGTAGATAGAAATGGAAATACTGTTCCATATCAAACAGGCCCTATTGTTTGGGGAGAACCCGGTACCAATGGACAGCATGCATTCTATCAACTAATCCATCAAGGAACCAAAATGATTCCTTGTGATTTTATTGCTCCTGCTATTTCGCACAATCCAATTGGTGATCATCACCAAAAGCTATTAGCCAATTTCTTTGCCCAAACAGAAGCTTTGATGAACGGGAAAACCGAGAAAGAAGCCAGACAAGAATTGGAACAAAAAGGATTAAGCTCGGAAGAAATTGAGAAATTATTGCCCTTTAAGGTGTTTAAAGGTGATAATCCGACCAATTCTATATTGATGAAGAAAATCACGCCAAAAAGCCTAGGAAGCTTAATTGCGCTTTATGAACATAAAATATTCGTTCAAGGGATCATCTGGAATATTTTCAGTTTTGACCAATGGGGAGTGGAATTGGGTAAACAATTGGCAGGCTTAATCTTACCAGAATTGGAGCATGACAATCCTGTAATTGGACATGATGCTTCTACCAATGGTTTGATTAATGAGTATAAGAGGTTGAGGGAGCGTTAATTTGGGCAAACTAATTCTCTTAATTTTATGTATATTTAAATGTGAATAAGTTTTAAAAATTCTATTATTAAAATTCAATTTGAAAAATTAATAAAAGTTAAAAGCTTAGTCAAAAAATTAAATTAATATACCTTTTAAAAGAAACACTAATGAGCACTATTTTGATAAAATCCGATGATGAAACTAGCAGAATGCTTTCAGAATTAGCTAAAAAATTAGGAAGTAAGGTGTTTGATTTAGCTGATGAAAAACATGAGGATTTAGCTCTCGCTATTGCTATGGATTCTGTAGAGACAGGAAAAGAAGTATCAGAAGAGAAAATTTTAAATCAGCTAAAATCAAATAAATGAAGGTTGTTTTTGATGAGTCATTTAGTAAATCTCTCTCAAAAATCAAAGATGAGTCTATAAACTCTAGAATTGAAAGTATAATTATCGATCTAAAATCAATAAATGATTTAAATGACTACCCGAAAGTGAAAAAACTTTCAGGGTTCAAAACTTACTTTAGAATTCGTATTGGTGATTACAGAATTGGTTTGAAAAAAATAGCGCCCAATAAAATTAAATTAATTATCATTTCCCACCGTAAAGATATTTACAAGTTTTTCCCATAATTGGAAACCAATAAAATCATAATCATAGGCGCGGGTGCAGCAGGTATTTTTGGGGCTATTAATATAGCCTCAAAAAACGCTGATGCCGAGGTGGTCGTTTTGGAAAAATCATCCAAGCTTTTATCCAAAGTGAAAATTTCAGGAGGTGGAAGATGCAATGTCACCAATGTTTGCCAAGAACCAAAAGAACTTATCAAAAACTATCCTAGAGGAAATAAAAAGCTCAAAAAAGCATTTGAGCAATTCGGTTCCAAGGAAACAGTTCAATGGTTTGAAAGCAGGGGGGTAAAAGTCAAAGCAGAAGATGATGGAAGAATGTTCCCGATTACAGATGATTCGCAAACCATAATCGATTGCTTATTAAATGAATGTAAAAAGTATAAGGTAAAAATCCTTACCAAAGTGGCTGTAGAAGGCATCACCAAAACTGAAAATGGTTTTTCACTGGAGATCAAAGGGGCTGATAATTTACTATGCGATAAAGTAGTGGTTGCAACTGGAGGTCATAATAAATTAGAATCTTTTCAGTGGTTGGCAGATTTAGGCCATAGTATTTCTGAACCTGTCCCTTCGCTATTTACTTTTAACTTGCCTGATGCTGATATAACAAAGTTGTCGGGAGTAGCAGTCCCCGATGTGGAAGTGAAAATTGCGGGTACAAAGCTTTCCCATCAGGGGCCTTTATTGATTACCCATTGGGGCATGAGCGGACCCGCAGTACTGAAATTATCTGCTTGGGGTGCTAGAATTTTAAATGAGAAAAATTATGAGTATTCGGTACTGATCAATTGGTTAAAGAATGCCAATGAAGAAGAATGTCGTCAAAAACTCACGACATTTCAGACTGATAATCCTAAAAAAATGCTTTTCAACAGTAACCCTTTCCAAATTCCAAAAAGATTGTGGGAATATCTATTGACTAAATCGGAAATAGATGAGGAATTGCGCTGGAATAATTTTTCAGGAAAGAAATTTAATAAACTGGTCAATCATTTAATTGCTGATTTGTATGATGCTTCAGGAAAAACCACTTTTAAGGAAGAATTTGTAACTGCAGGTGGAGTCAAATTAGGCGATGTTAATATGCAAACTATGGAAAGTAGAAAATGCCCAGGGCTCTTTTTTGCCGGAGAAGTTTTAGATATTGATGGTGTTACGGGCGGTTTTAACTTCCAGGCTGCTTGGACTACCGCTTGGCTAGCTTCGGAGGGGATTTCAGAAAATGAAAAAGCCCTTCAAAATTAATTGAAAGGCTTTTAAGTCTCCAGATTGTAATTGAGCAATCAACCTGCTTGATGCTCTTCCCTCAATAAGTCATTGACCGTTTTAACTGGATTAAAAGTGGATAATGGCACTTCCACAAAAAGTGTAATCCAATCAGACATAGCACCATTCCATAAGCCAGGAAGTTCTAAAGCCTTTAACTCTTTACCATCCTTCGATTTACTAGTTATAAATCCAGTTTCAGGATTTCTGTATTTTATCAAATCAAATTTTCTGCCGTGCAAATCCTTAACACCACATACCAAATCAACCGGATTAAAATGAGTTGCATTTTGCAATGCCTCCTGTGCTTTTTCATCGTCAGGGTCTATCTGGGAAGTTTCTGCTATTTGCAAATTTAATGAACCGTCTTCTTCTTTTACCCAGAAAGGGCCACCACCTGGCTCGCCAGTATTCTTCACCATTCCACATACCCTAATTGGTCGATGCAATAGATATTGCAGATAACCCACTTTCTCGGAAAATTCAAGTTGAGCATAGTCATCTTTAAATACCAAGAATAAATCCTTTCTGGCAAAATTCTCGATTTCCAATAACTCTAGCTCACTGATATTTCTTTCCAATTGATTCTGATAGCCAAACAATTTGCTTTGCACACTCATTAATAGTCCGGCTAAAGCTTTTTTATATTGAATGGTTTTGAACTTTAAGTGATCGGGCACGACATTGTCAATGTTTTTTATGAATACAATATCATTATCAAGATCATTCAAGTTCTCTAATAAAGCTCCATGCCCTGCGGGACGAAATAAAATGCTTCCGTCTGAATTATAAAATGGAGTATTATCAGGATTTACTGCTATGGTATCAGTCTCTGGTTTCTGTTGGGAAAATGTGATTTCAAATTGATTAAATCCTTTCCTAACATTTTCGGCATGTTCCTCAAATAGTTTTTGATGTTCGGGCGATACTGTAAAATGTAATCTCACTTTGCCCTCTGAACCCCTTGCATAATTTTCACCTTCTGTAAAATGTTCACCAACGGGAGTTTTGATTCCCGATTTGTAATCATGAAAATCCAAAAGGCCCTTTGGAAGATTGCCGTAATTTAAGCCATCTTCCAATAATAATGTTTTCACAATTATATGAAAATCTTTATTCTTTAAAGCTTGATCAATTCCAATTCCTTTATCCTGCATTTTTTGGTCCAATGCCACTGAAAAGGCAAATTTGTGGATATTCTCAAAAAAGGTTTTTAAAAAATCGTCTTTCTCAGCTTCGGACTCTTCTTCTTCTAAAAAGGCATACAATCTTTTGAACATGCGACTTGCCGCACCACTTGCAGGCACAAACTTAATCATATTGTATTCAGGAGATTGTTTTTCATAAAAAGCTATAAATTCATCTTTGCTTTTTTCAGATAATTGAATCAATCCATCCCCTATTGTTGCGGGTCGATCAATGGGCAAATAAGGAAATCCTTTTTTAAATCTTTCCAACTGCTCCTCCACCAACTCCATCGATTTCCCTGCTTTTTGAATATCTTCTTGTAATTTCTTATCCATAATTTTGGGTTGTTAGGTTTAAAAATATGTTTCTAAAGCCATCTTATAGCTATTTTCATAGGCTTTATATAAATTTTTCCAATCAAAAACTTCTGATAAATCCTCTGACATATTCCGCATATCTATCCTTTCCCTGCTAGTGATTTGGGTAAATTCCCACATCACATTGGTCAATTCTTCCGCTGCTTCATCAAAGCTTTTATTGGCTCTTTTCACGATAAACATACCGTGCTTTTTATCTCCAATACTCACATTTTTCATATAATCACCAAATCCCGATAAATCAGAAGTAACTGAAGCTACGCCCCTTGCCAAAGACTCTAATGGCGTATAGCCCCAAGGCTCATAATAACTTGGAAATACTCCTAAATGACAAGCCCTGACAAAATCATCATATTCCATTCCAAATAATGGATTAGTAGAGGAAATGAAATCGGGATGATAGACTACTTTAACTTTATCGGATTCATGGTTCACAAGGTTGGCGGTTCTTAAAAAATTTAAAATGGCATCATTATCATCATCTATCAAATTATGAGTTACAACAGGAGGCAAACCACCTGACTTCCAAGCCTGTATAGTTCTTCTATGCCTCAGTTTCCAATAGTCATCCACCATATCATTTAAATTCGGAAGTTTATGATCTCCCTTACTTGAAGCGGCTTGACGATATAACCTGTTTTTAATCTGCTCCACTATGGCATTGGAGTTGGTATTGATTTTATCCAACATGGCACGGGCATTCAAAACATCAGGATTAATGGATTGGATAGGTTGGCGAGTAATAAAAAACATCACCACAGTTAAAGGAGAATTCGCTTCTTTTAATCGATGGTTGAGACGGGCTAAAGCTTCCAAAGTTAAATCATAACCCTTATTGGAATACTCAAATCTTCCAGATGTGAAAAAGTAAAGGGTTTTATTCAGGTCAAAAGAATAACTCTTAAAAAAGTGCCCCATGACAAACTGTTCAAGTAATTGCTTATACTTATGATGCAAATTTTGCACTTCATGTAAAACAGAAAACCTTTCAATATTTAAACCATTCGGTAAAATCTTATCTGGACTTCTTCCTAATAAATGAAAACATTCTTTACCCGTAACCTCACTGACAGTTGTAAAAACATGTGCTCCATGTACACAAGCACGCTCTAATTTAACATTTGCCTCCACATTAAAATGAACTGCCTCTTTATGCCAATCCATAAAGGGAAGATGATCATAAAATTGTGGATCATTCATGGCCAAATACCTACCCAATAGGGTTGCATGAGTAGTAAATACTGTTTGTAAAGGCACTTGGTCCCTTCTTAAATTCGGAATTGCCGAGCCCGCCATCCACTCATGAAAATGAGCTAAAGGTTTTATTTTTTGATCAATGGCCACCTGGGTCATTTCCGAGAGAAAAATATGCACCATATAGCCAAAAGCCAACACCTCATCCATCAATGGGTCATGATTCTTGAAATCTATGCCATGATTTTGCCAGTAATAATATTTTATATCCCCTAAATGGTGAAAAGAAGACTTATGGTCAAACAACAAGGTCTGGGGTCTCCCAGAAACTAACCAATAGCCACTTTTTATACTCAATCCTTTTTCTCTACATATTCTTAAGGTCTCATCAATTACTTCATGGCCGAATTCTGCCTCCTCAAAATCTGTTGCGGCTTCTTTCGGTGCATAAGGCCCTAATAGAAAATAATTTTTACCCCAATTTTTTACCATGGTGGGCACTTTGGAACGAATTACGGTGTAAATGCCTCCTACTTGGTTACAAACTTCCCAAGCCACTTCGGTTAAAATATGTTTCTCGTTATCGATCGAATTATTTTCCTTCATATTAGTACGTTTCTCAATAATTGAAATAGATTACTTAATTTATAAGATTAATCTTGAATAATGACCAAATGCATGAAAAATCACTTCAATTTTATTAAATTAAAATAGTGAGCAGTCATCAAACCTTAATTTAAAAAAAATACGGAAATACTTAGTGTATTAACTACAATAAGTAGTTAATTTGTATTGGAATTAGCGTTAAATCGCTTAATAGTAATACTTTAATATGGAAGAAAATAAAAATACTGCACAAGAATCTGAAAAGGATTTTGAAGGCAACTATATAGAAAAATTTCAAGAGCAGAAAGAGGAAGAATTCTACCCTGGAGGCATCATTAGCTGGAAACAGAAAAAAGGAAGATTAAAAATCTATGCCCAAAACTCTACGCTTGAATTAAAAATTATAAGTGAGAAAATTTTAAAATTCCGTTATGCCAATGATGGATATTTTGAGGACGATTTTTCCTATGCTATTGATCCTGAATTTGAATTAGGAAATACACAATATTACTTTGAAGCTCAAGAAGATGCATTGATTATCAAAACAGAATTATTGCAATGCATCATCAAAAAATCAGATGCCACCATTAAAATTTTGGATAAAAATGGCAAAATCTTAATTGAAGATGAAAAAGGATATCATTGGAAAGATGAAAGACGATTTGGTGGACATGTGGTCATTTCTACTTTAAAATCTTCAAAAAACAATAAATACTACGGACTCGGGGATAAAACAGGAAGCTTAAACTTAAATGGAACCCGAAGGGAATTATGGGGAACCGATTGCTATGGTTATGGAAATGAAACGGATCCTGTTTACAAAAATATTCCTTTTTTCATGGGTTTAAATGATGGAGAAGGCTATGGTATTTTCTTAGACAATTCCTTTAGAACTTTCTTTGATTTCAGTCACGAAAGAGAAGAAGCTTTGAGTTTTTGGGCGCAAGGTGGTGAAATGCGTTATTATTTCATTTATGGACCGCAACTGGAAAACGTGGTGCAAGATTATACTGAACTAACAGGTAAATCCCCCCTTCCCCCAAAATGGGCATTAGGTTATCACCAAAGCAAGTGGAGTTATTATCCTGAACAAACAGTTCGAGATTTAGCTAAAAATTTTCGAGATAAAAAAATCCCTTGTGATGTCATCCATTTGGATATAGACTATATGGATGGCTACAGAATTTTCACTTGGAATAACGAAAGGTTTCCGAATCCTAAAAAAATGATAGCCGATTTGAAAGAAGAAGGATTTAAAACCATCGTAATTGTTGATCCAGGAATAAAAATCGACCCGCTTTATACGGTCTTCCAGCAAGGTGTTCATCATAATTATTTCTGCCAAAGAATGGACGGGGCTAGATTCAAAGGAAGTGTTTGGCCAGGGCCTTGTCATTTCCCAGACTTTACAAATCCTGCGGCAAGAAAATGGTGGTCAGGTCTATTTGGCGGACTCATTCAAGATGGTGTGGCTGGAGTTTGGAATGATATGAACGAGCCTGCCGTATTTGAAGAAGGCACATTCCCTAGGGATGTAAGGCATGACTATGATGGTCATCCTTGCAGTCATAGAAAAGGACATAATGTATATGGAATGCAAATGGCAAGGGCAACTTATGAGGGCTTAGAGCAATTTTCAGGCAATAACAGAAGCTTTACCATCACCCGTTCTGCTTATGCCGGTATTCAAAGATTCAGCTCCGTTTGGACTGGAGATAATATGGCCAGCTGGGAACATTTGAAAATAGCCAATATCCAATGCCAAAGACTAAGTGCTTCGGGTGTTTCATTTGCTGGTTCTGATGTCGGGGGATTCATCGGTGCTCCTGATGGAGAATTATATACCCGTTGGATTCAGATGGCCACTTTTCATCCATTTTTCAGAACACATTCATCGGGCGACCATGGCGATAAAGAACCTTGGCAATTTGAAGAAAAATATTTGAATATTGTCAGAAGATTTATTGAAATGAGGTATGAAATCATGCCTTATCTTTATACAACTTATTGGCAATATGCAGAATATGCTAAACCTATGCTGAGATCAATTTCTTTGGCCTTTCAAAACGATACGCAAACCTTGGATCGGGAAGAAGAATTTTTGCTCGGACAGCATTTATTGATTTGCCCGGTCTCTGCACCCAAAGTAAAGGAAAGAATGATGTATTTACCAGAAGGTGATTGGTACAATTACTGGACAAATGAATTGCTGTCAG
Source organism: Marivirga sp. (assembly GCF_051117495.1). Classification (NCBI taxonomy): domain Bacteria; kingdom Pseudomonadati; phylum Bacteroidota; class Cytophagia; order Cytophagales; family Marivirgaceae; genus Marivirga; species Marivirga sp. The sequence goes on from NZ_JBNPEF010000033.1 coordinate 80,122, forward strand.
GCAAAAGGGAAATTACAGTCGAGACTCCATTGGAGCAAATCCCAATCTTTCTGAAAGCCGGGGCAATACTTCCTATGCAGGATAAAATGCAATATGTGGATGAATTCGTACCCGAAAATCTCAAACTACACATCTATAAAGCTTTGGAAGAGACAAAAAGTGAACTATATGAAGATGACGGACTTTCAAAAGATTTTGAAATGGGCATCAGTACATTGCATACTTTTATTCAAAAGCCCGTTAGCAATGGTATTGTGATTCAACATTATCTGGAAAAAGAGTTTGATGCCGGATATAAAGGATTTGAAGTTCATTTACATGGATTTGACACTATAAATAAAATCATAGTGGACGGGAATACAGTTAGTACAAATCATGAATCAACATTTACAGTCAATAAAGATTTTAGTACCATTGAAATCATAAAATAATAACCTTAAAAATAAATTGCTCATGGAAGTATTGATGATCGGACCAGGTAAACCAAGCCCTCAGAACAGTGGACTAGGGATCGCTTGCTATCATATTGCGCAACACTTGGCTAAAGATGTGCATCTGAAATTATTTTCGGTTGAAAGTGCAGAAGAATTAGCGGAACAGGAGACTGAGCATAGCCGAATTGAAACACTTAACAGACAAAAACTCACCAACAAACAGCAATTGAATGCTGATTTGGTTCATGTTTCGGTCAAAAGTGAACTCAATCCTTATTTTTATGCGGGAAGTGTTGAAATTGAAAAACATTACAATGATCATATTGAAATCTCAGTGCAGGAAGCATTGGAAGATTTCAGCCAAAGCATTATTTCCAAAAGCAGAAATTTAGATTTTGATATTATTTATGCCCATGATTGGACTGCCATTCCGGCCTCTAAAAAATTGAAAGAGTTGAGCAAAAAACCTTTCGTTTTACACATTCATGCACTGGATTATGACCGAAGTGGTAAAAAAAGTAATTCTTGGCTTTTTGAATTGGAAAAAGAGGGCATGCAAAAAGCCGATTTGATAATTGCCGTGAGTGAATACCATAAAAAAGTTATGGTAAAAGAATACGGCATCTCAGCTTCCAAAATAAAAGTGATCCACCATGGAATAGATGAATTGAAACCATCAGATTATAAGCCTCCATTCAAAGAAGATATTGTCCTTTTTTGCGGGAGACTAAGTTTACAAAAAGGTGCTGTTACTTTTATTGATATTGCAGAAGCATTAGTGAAAAAAGAGGATAAAATCCGATTCGTGGTTTGTGGGCAAGGAGAATTAATGGAAGAAATGATTGCTTCTGCCCATGAAAAAGGGCTAATGGATAAATTTCATTTCACAGGTCATCTACCGCAAGAAGATGTTTTCGCCATCATGAAAGCCTCCCAAGTAATGGTTATGCCTTCATTATCCGAGCCCTTTGGCTTATCGGCATTGGAAGCTGTTAGTTTAGAGTTACCACTTGTTTTATCAAAAAATTGTGGTGTAGCTGAAGTAATGACTGATGTACAAACTGTGGCTACTAAAGATGTGGAGGCTTATGCTACGGCCGTTCGAGAGGTATTGGCCAATAAGAAGCAGTTTTTAAAAACCGCTAAAGCCAATGCAGAAAATGTAAAGAAAAGAAACTGGGAAAGCGTTTCATCTGAAATTTTATCAGCTTTAAAGCAAGTTTAGAAAATGGATAATTACCAAATCATACATTTCAATCACCCATTAGAGGTGAAAAAATTGTCATTTTTAGATATTGGAAAAAACCTTTCAGCAGTGGACGAAACCAAAAGTCAACAAGCTTTTATAGCGGATTTTGCTGATTTGGTTCATTCAAAGTTGAAAACAGTATTAAAAATGGCGGAGGAAGATAAATCCCCTTTGGTATTTTTCAGTTTACCCTTTTTGAAATTTCTCAAACAACATGATAATAATTTGATGTTGGAGATAAAAAAGAAAGTGGACAAAGGCAAAATTCAGTTAATTGGTTCATGCGCTTATCATTCATTCAGTTATCTCTGCTCACCAATTCTATTCAAAAAAGAGGTAGAATTATATTTAGATGGACTAAAGGATTATTTTGAAAATAAACCAGGCATTTTCATCAACACCGCTTGTTTGTATGATGACCAAGTGGCTGAAATAGTCAATGCTTTGGGCTACCAAGGAATCATTGCCACAGCCAATCCTTGGCATTTGGCAGGAAAACATTCCGGACAGGTATATAAATCCAATACGGCCCAGCCCTTCAATATTTTACTTTCCAATGGAGATGGCCCTGATAATTTCCAAATCAGTTTGGTCAATGGCTATGGAAGTGCCTATAATTCAGATTTCATTGATAAATCAGTTTCAAATGAGAAACAAATTCAGGAATTGTTTATGATAGGAAATCCAGATGAGCATTCAGTCTATGCGGTAAGTTTACCTTTAAGTTCACCATCTTGGGAACATAAAATTCCAGACTACACCAACAATCCTTTACAAAAAGCTTTGTTGAAACAAGGGGCAGATTTAGTCAATCAATTTCACGATCAATTATCAGATGAAGATTTCAGGCTTTTGATGTTGTTATGTCAACCTGACCATCTTTTGCAAATCAACCAAACTAGTAAAGAAGAAGGATACGACCATTTTATCAGCAGTATGAATTGGTTGACGGATATTAGTTTGAGGTATAAGTGAAAAGGATTTCTCAAGATTGTTTTCCCATACTAAGTCAGTAAGAAAAAGGAAGATTACTAAAGGATAAAATGAAATGGTAAAACCCATATCGATGACAATAACCGAATACCTTGCTAAAAAAACTTCCCTATCATCTGAACAAATTGCTGAATTGGGGGCAAAATTCTCATCTAAAGAAGCAATGCCTGGTGATTATGTTATAAAAGAAGGAGAAGTTTGCAGAAAACTGCTATTTTTGAGGGAAGGATGCATGGCTATGGTTTATGAAAGGGACAATAAATCATTTATTAAAGATTTTATTTTTGAAAATAGCTTTGCCTCCGTATATGAAAGCTTTATCACTTCTAAACCTGCTCGTTATGCTTTAAAAGCTATAACCCATTGTAAATTTGAATCGATTTCTCTTCATGACCTGGAAAAAACTTATCAATCTATACCACAATTAAAAGCTTTGTCAGCCAGCCAAACTGAAGCCGCTTATTTAAACATCACCAGAAGAATGGAATCATTAATTACTTTATCTGCCGAAAAGCGATACTTGGAATTATTGGAGCGCAGACCACGACTACTTTCCGAAATCCCGCTTTACCTTATTGCATCCTATTTGGGCATTACGGATGTTGCCCTAAGCAGAATTAGAAAGAAAATTGGATCATAATATTCATTTCTTAACATAGGTTCAGAAGAACAAGCTTAAATCATTTTTTCTTTGATCCATATTAAAAATTAAAAATATGGAATTAAAGAAAAAAATAGTCATCGCACTTTTCCTAATAGGCATAGGAGCTCTTGATGCAAAATCACAATCTGTTGCCGGCCTAAGCATAGGCATCAGCAATAATGACAAGCATATCGAAACAGTGTGGTTTCAACATCAATTAACCAATAGGTTTAGCGCTGGGGTGCAAGTCCGTTACAGTCAGATCAAATACCGATTTGTAGATGCAATAGCGATAAGTGATGGAAGCACTGCATTTGGAGGATTAGTATTGGGATTTAAGCTAAAAGAAACCGATAATTTTCGTCTAAATTTTAACCTAACAAGTAGCTACCGCTATCTATCAAACGATGAAAACCCAGATTTGGCGGAATCAACCAATGGCCTAGAACTTGACCCAAATATGCTTCTTGACCTGAAATTGTCAGAGAAATTAAAACTGCATACAGGCGCCATGCTCAGAACTGCAATTCAGTTTGGAGAAACTCCTATTCTTGACGAGCAGATGCCATCTGCAATAATTCTTGCAGGCCTTTCCTATACTGTAAATAATCATAGCATCGCCTTGAGGACATATACAGGGCCAATGAACGGGGCTACTGGTGACACTATGAAATACTTTAATCAAATTTCACTTGGCTATCAATTCTCTTTTGGTCAGCCGTCTAGCCCATTCTCATTCTTCAACTTCTAATCCTTTAAAATTAAACATTATGAAAATTCAAATAATTATATCAATCTTGTTTTTGGCACTTATCAGTGCTAATGGTTTTGCTCAAAAATCAACCGAATCAAAAGATCAATCAAAAGGCTTTTATTTTCAACCCGAATATTCAGCCATGTTGCTCAATGACCATATTGGCAATGCCGTTGGTTTCGGCTTAGGCATTATTTCTAAAAATGATAGCTGGGACTTTGGAATTAGGTACTACGGCAGAAGCGGACCTATTAATCCCAAGGAATATGAATTGCTTCTACCCGTTGGAGAAACCTATAAAGGTAAATCATCGATCATGCTCGGTCATGATCACGGCTACCTTGGATTAGAAGTAGCCTACAACATAAAATTGAAAAATGAAAGAATGGCAATTAGGATACCGATATCTTTCGGACAATTTGGAGCCGGATTTTACCTAAAAGGAGATGATCGTTTTACGCCTGATGGGCAAAGAACAAGTGTTTGGGAAGATGAACTACAAGGTGGGTCTGACGCTGGGTTTGGATTTTGCTCTGAATTGGGCGTTCAAATTTTATACCAATTAAATGATAAAAACGAACATATCCATTTAATGATGGGGGCAACCTACATGAATACCTACGGCTATGAAAGCTTTTTGGGGAGCACGGATTTCTACAATAATAGACTAAGGGCTTTAATTGGGTTTCGGTTTGGCTTTTAAAGTTTCAATTATCAAGGTAACCCTGGCGCAAGCGTCTCGCTTGTGCTCCAATTACCTAGAGCTCCCTAGCTAGCTCATAATTTAATCTACCCCCGATAAACACTCATCAAATCCCCAGCAATCTTCTCTGAAGAAAACTGCGCTAAATGCGAATCAACACCCTTTATCAACTGCTCATTAAACTCATTATCATCAGCTAATTTCACCATTTGAGCTGCCAATTCCTCATGATTTTTTGGGTCCGCATAGAGGGCATGCTTTCCTCCTGCTTCTTGCATGGCGGATTGGTTTCCAGTTACTACGGAAGTGCCCACAGAAAGCGATTCTAATACCGGAATACCAAAGCCCTCAAAACTTGATGGATAAACGGAAGCCACCGCTCCTTTATAGAGATAAGGCAGTTCGGTAAAGGGAATATTGTTATAGATCCTAACATTTTGCTCCAGCCTCAAAACATTAATTTCCTTCTCTACTTCTTTTTGATAATCCGTTTTCTTACCCACTATCAATAGCAATAAATCATGCTTAACCTGATCTAAAACTAATTTAAAAGCCTGAACCAAATCTTTAGCATTTTTTCTATCCTCAATAGAACCTACATATAAAAAATAAGGTTGATGCAAACTGTATTGATCCAATAAATACAATAATCTTCTGGTTTTCAAATCTTGTTTATAAATGGGATGAACCCCTTGATAAATTACATTGATTTTTGATGAATCAATATCAAAAAATTCAATGACATCAGTTTTCGTTTGCTCACTTATCGCAATGACTTCATCTGCCTTTTTGCAAGCAGACTTAAATTTTTTCTTATATATATTTCTATCAATGAATGGATAAAAATCAGGATACCGCAAGAAAATTAAATCATGAATGGTAACAATTTTCTTGATATTGCCTTTCAGTCCGCTTGGTAGCTCATTACTCAAGCCATGAAAAACATCCGCCTTTTGCTTCCTTGCTAACTTCCCTATCTTTTTGGATCGCCACGCACTTTTCATGGAGCCTGCCTTCCAAAGCCCAGAAGGCATAACTGTTATCTCCTTATTTTCTTTATGAAAAAGAGTAGCCTCTTCGCGCTTAGACACTTTAGGAGTAAAAAGTGAATATTGCTCCTCGGGATAATGCTCCTTTAAGGCAGAAATTACAAAACGGCTATAATTACCTAATCCCGTAAAATTGTTGAAAGCACGTTTGGCATCAAAAGCTATATGCATACTGAAAAAATTAAATCCTAAAAGTTGAAACTACTCAAAACTAAATAAATTTCCTTTGTGGTGCTCATTACTTCTTTAAAAAGAAAGATAATTTGTAGTTTTGCACCTAAGCGGGGAATGAATGAATCAATATAAAGTAAAGACATTAGAAAACGGGATTCGAGTAATCCATCAGCCGGTAAGAAACTCTAAAATAGTCCATTGTGGATTCGCTTTGGACATCGGGAGTCGTGATGAAAAGCCACATCAGATAGGTATTGCCCATTTCTGGGAACACATGGCTTTTAAAGGGACTAAAAAGCGGAAAACCTTCCACATATTGAATAGACTGGATTCAGTAGGGGGTGAATTAAATGCCTATACCACCAAAGAAAAAATATTTTTTCATGCCTCTGTTTTAGAACAATACCTCGATAAAGCAATGGATTTGTTGGTGGACATCACTTTCCAATCTATTTTTCCTGAAAGACAAATTGAAAAAGAAAGACAGGTCATTTTAGAAGAAATGGCGATGTACAAGGATTCTCCAGAGGATGATATTCAAGATCAATTTGATGAAATCATTTTTTCGGGTCATCCCCTTGGAAATAATATTTTGGGGACTGAAGAAAGCCTTAAAAGCTTTACACGCCAGCATTTTTTAGAATTTCTGGAAGAAAATTTGGATACCGAGCGCACTGTTTTTTCTATTGTGGGAGATATTCCTGAAAAAAAATTAGAGCGCTATATTAAAAAATACCTGGAACCCATTGAATATCATAAAAGAAAAAGAGAAAGAATGCCATTTGAACTATATGAGCCCAACACTTTAAATTTCAATAAGGAAATCTCTCAATCTCAATGTGCTATCGGCACTACCGCCTATCCTATTCACCATCCAAAAAGATTGGCATTTTTTATGTTGGTCAACATACTGGGCGGACCGGGAATGAACAGCCGCTTAAATATGGCTTTGCGGGAAAAACATGGCTTTGTTTATGCCATTGATGCGGGTTATCATCCATTTACGGATACTGCCCTTTTCAGCATTTTCTTTGGCACAGACCCGGGTCAGCTTCCTAAAAGCATAAAATTGGTCAAAAAAGAACTAAAAAAATTGCAAGAGAAACCTTTGGGCAGTTTACAATTACATGTTGCCAAACAACAACTCATGGGCCAACTAGCCATGGCAGAAGAAAATAATATGAACTATATGCTCATGCTAGGAAGGAGCTTACTGGATAAGGATAAAATTGAATCTTTGGATGAGCTTTTTGAGCAAATAAAGCAGATAAAAGCTATGGATTTACAAGATACCGCCCATGAAATTTTTGCAGAAGACCGATTAAGTATTTTAACTTACAAAGCTAAAAGAAGATAATTATGGAGTTTTTAGATCCTGATTTAGATAAATATATTGAAGCCCATACAGAACCAGAGAATGAATTGCTCTACAAAATCAATAGAGAAACCCATACGGAAGTTTTAAAGCCACGGATGCTGAGCGGTCATTTACAAGGAAGGGTTTTGTCCATGTTAGCGCACATGATTCAACCAGAAAATATCTTGGAAATTGGAACCTATACCGGCTATTCAGCACTTTGCATGGCAGAAGGATTAAAAGATAAGGGCAAGCTTATCACCATAGATGTAAATGAGGAATTAGCAGAAAGGGTAAAAGAATATTTCCAATCTTCTGAATTTTCCAATAAAATCGAGCTGAAAATCGGCAAGGCATTGGATATCATTCCAACACTCAATAAAAATTGGGATATGGTGTTTATTGATGCTGATAAATCAAATTATTTGAACTACTACCAACTTTGTGTTGAACAAGTAAGAAAAGGCGGTTATATTTTGGTGGACAATGTTTTATGGAGCGGAAAAGTATTAGAAAAAAATAGAAAAAAACTGGATAAGGATACTGAAAGTATGCTAAAATTCAACGAATTTGTGCAACAAGACGACAGGGTTCAAAATGTGTTATTTCCAATCCGAGATGGATTAATGATTTTAAGAAAAAAATGAAAATAAAACTTCCTCTTTTAATAGCAGCTATTTTTTTAATTTCCACAAGCTTGTGGGCACAGCAAGTTCCTTCCCGAATAGAATTTGCTAATATGGATTTACGATTGACTGCGGGCGCCATTAAAGACATACAAGCCGATGTGGATGCATTGACCAGAAGTGAAAAATATTTTCAAAAGAAATTGGAACGGGTGGATATGTACATGCCCATAATAGAAAGAATTTTTAGGGAAGAGGGTTTACCGGAAGACTTTAAATATTTGGTTATACAAGAAAGTGCATTGGTTTCAGATGCAATTTCAAGTAGCAATGCAGTGGGTTTTTGGCAGTTCAAAGAAATTTCTGGTTTAGAAAATAATTTAAGAATCGATCGTCATGTAGATGAAAGAATGAATATAGTTTCCTCTAGCCGGGCAGCGGCTGCTTACTTAAAAGATCATAATAAATATTTTGATAATTGGGCTTATGCATTAATTGCCTATCAAAGAGGTAGAGGTGGTGCGGCTGATGTAATTGATGAAAGTAATTTTGGTAAAAACCGCCTGAAAATAACCAGTGATACCTATTGGTATTTGAAGAAGTTTTTGGCTCATAAAGTGGCTTTTGAAAACACTATTGGGACCTCCAACCCTCCTTATTACCTAAAAGAAATTGAAAATGTAAAAGGAACCTCATTAAAAACTATTGCAAAAGAAGAAAATGTTCCATTAGAACTAATAGAAGAATACAATAAATGGATCAAAAGGGGCAAAGTACCAGAAGATAAAAACTACACCATTATAGTACCGCTTAGCAATCTGGAGAAAATAGAAAAATTGCAAAGTCAGAGAAAAATAACTTCTAAGGATTTACCAGGTGATATTAATGATCAACAACAGCAAAATTTCCCATTAGTGGATAATTATCCGAGTAGATCTGACAGAACAATTCCACACATGGTAGAAGTAAATGGATTAGATGGAATTTATGCACCGGCAGGATACACTGTTAAAAAATTAGCCGAAACTGCGGAAGTTGATGAATATAAATTCAGAAAATGGAATGACCTTAAAATTAGGGAAGAATTAGAAACAGGTAAAATTTATTACTTAAGAAGAAAAAGAAATAGGGCTAAATTTTACTATCACACAGTGGCACAAAATGAAAACATGTGGGATATAAGCCAGAAATACGGTTTGAAGCTCAAGAAATTATACAGAAAAAATAGAATGGAGCCACCACAGCAACCAAAAGTTGGAAGAGTTTTATGGTTGCGCCACAACAGACCAGCTAATGTTCCTATAGAATATAGGGAACCTCCAAAAAAAGAAAAAAAAGTAGAAGAAGTTGAGCAAACAAAACCATTAGATAAAACCCAAGAGTTAGAGCAAGAAGATCGATTAATCAAAAATAAAGTTTTAGAAGAATCTACCGAATTTGGAGATACTTTAAGAGCTATTGATGAAAAAACATCAAAAGATAGTCTTGAATTAAATGAGTCAAAAAATGCAAAAATTATGGAGACGGATAGTGCTCAATTAAATATTGAAAACAGCTCATCCATAGTTAACAGTGAAATTGAAAATGTTGATTTGACCTTAATTTCTGAAAATCTAAAAACTGCAGAAGAAATAAATGGGGAAACTGATGATTCTGATGAAGAAAATGAATTTGAAGAAAAGGATTTCACTGATTATACCATCAAGAAAGGAGATACATTCTTTTCAATTTCCAATAGATTCAATATGAAAATTTCCACCTTACTGAATATCAATAATTTGGGAATACGGGATACATTATCAATTGGTCAAGTGATTAAAGTAAATAATAATGGTTTTATTGCTGAGAATAATGTAGAAGAGAAAAAGAATCCTGTTGAAAATAAAATCAAAGAAGTACCAACTGAAAAAAAAGAAAATAAAATAGAACATAGGGTCAGCTCGGGAGATACTATGTATGGATTGGCAAAGAAATACAATGTCAGTCTAAAAGAAATTATGGAATGGAACAATAAAGAAGACTACAATTTGAAAGAAGGTGAGCTAATTGTAATTATGCAGAAATAAATATGCTATAAGCATAAATTCTTGCTCACAATATCTTACATTTGTGTCGTCTATCGAAAAAATATTGCATTTCGAAAGATTTATGTTTTAATTAAAAAAAACTTTACTTATGTTTAGATATAACTCTAAACAGAGTAAATTGATCAATAGATTACAAGGGTAAATTACATGGTAACAGCTACAAAAACTGTTGATTTAGTGATGCTTGTTGACGATAATGATACTGATAATTTCATTAGCAAGCGTATCATAGAAATAACTGAGTTCGCAAAATACGTTGAAATCAAAAATTCTGGCAAGAGTGCCTTGGAATATTTGGAAGAACACAAGGATGATCCTGACAAGCTTCCCAATATCATATTTTTGGATATCAATATGCCTATTGTGGATGGATTCGTATTCTTGTATGAATTCGAGAAATTCTCTGATATCGTAAAAGATAAATGCAAGGTCATCATTTTATCAAGCTCTGATAACAAAAGAGATATTGATAAAATTGTAAACAACGACCATGTAATTAAATTTATCACTAAGCCCCTAACAGAGAACGCCTTAAATGAAATCAGATCTCTGGATCTATATTAATTAATTATCCATTCATCAATCCTATCTTTATTATGAAGATAATCAAGACTATCACCTTCTTGTTTTTTATAAGCTCTTTTGCTTATGCTCAAACAGACAGTATTCAATCTGATACCACATATTGGGATAACGGAGCTGTTTTGAATCTGAATTTTTCTCAAGTAGATCTTACGAATTGGAATGGAGGTGGACAAAGTTCTATTTCTATAGGTGGCTTAACCAATTTCAAGGCCAATTATGCAAAAGGAAAAAATGTTTGGGATAATAGGTTAGATATGGCTTATGGCTTATTGCGACAAGGTGACAGTGAAGCTCCATTTATTAAAACTGATGATAATATAATTTTGACATCCAGATATAGCAGGCAATTGAAAAAACAAATTTTCTTGTCTGCCATTGTAGATTTCAGGACTCAATTTGACGAGGGTTTAAATGATGAAGATGTTGTGATTTCCTGTTTCATGTCGCCAGGTTTTCTATTAGGAAATATTGGTCTTACTTATAAATACAAAAAGATATTTACGGCTACCTTTTCTCCTTTGTCATCTAAAAGTACTTTCGTGATGGATGATAGCCTCTCAACAGCAGGAGCTTATGGGGTTGAGCCAGGTGAAAATTTTAGATTTCAAGGTGGTATCAACTTTGCTTCCTCCTTTCAAAAAGATATATGGGAGAACGTAAATCTCTCTACCAATCTAAACCTTTTTGCTGATTATGAAAAATTGGGAAATATTGATGTAAACTGGGAAACAGCACTTAATTTTAAAATCAATAAGTTTCTATCTGCAAGTTACAGTACACAGTTGATATATGATGATGATATTAAATCAAAGGAAATCATAGTGAATGAAGCTACGGGTGAAACAAGAAATGTAGCGGGTGTTCAATTCAAAAGTGTAATGAATATAGGTCTCAATATTAAAATCTAGCGCATATTGTAACAGTCAACTATCAACCTCAAACAAACCAAAATCAAATTGTTCAATCTTGTAAAAACCCACTTTAAAAATTATATACAGTTTTTAAAAAAGCCCGATCCAAACCCTAATCACCATAAAATAAAAACTAGCAATAAATGGAGAACCCTGCTGGTATTTATAGTCATAGATGCAATTCTCATCACACCTGCTGTACTTTTAATCATTTTATTAGAAGAATTCACTAATCTGGATATTGATAATCACAAAGGAGCTGATTTATTAAATGATTACGGACTCTTTGTTATTTTACTTACAGGAAGTTTGATTGCTCCATTATTTGAGGAATTCATTTTTAGACTTCCACTAAACTATAAAAGAAATTATCTTTTTAGATGGGCGGGGAAAATAATAGGTAGAGATAAAGTCAAAAAATTTTGGTTCAATAACTACACCCTCTTTTTCTATTTATTTATCATTGCTTTTGGTTTAGTGCATATTACTAATTTCAAAGACGAATCTTTAGCTATAATTCTATTAGCTCCAATTTTGGTATTACCTCAAATTATTGGCGGGACAATAATATCTTATTTAAGAATGAATATTGGATTTACCTGGGGCTTTCTACAGCATGCTATTTTCAATACCGTGGTGTTGCTCATTACATTTTATGCGAATTTAGAAGAAAAAGTTTTCATTGATAATAAAGATTTTAATCTAAGAATAGAAGTAGCAGAGAATAGATATGGAAATCGAAAAAATATTGACGTTAATGAAGATTTTGAATTCATCACTGAAATTAAAACTGATTATGCAAAATTTAATGACATCGCTGGAAGATTAAATTGGGACACTTTAGATTCTCCTCAAAATAATAAGTATTTCAACATTAATTTCAGCATCAAGAATTTAGAAGTAGATAGCGATTCTGTATTACAACATCATTTAAACGACATACTTCAAGATCAATAATCGGGATCCAAGCCAAAAGTATCCTTTAGTTTCCCCAATAAAGGATTCTCCTTCATCATAGCTTCAAACTTCTCCTTTGGAGTATAAGGTCTTTCTGCCGCCTTTTCAATGTTTACTTTATGTTGAAGCTGAATAGCATTATTCTGAAACTTATTTCTGATAAAAGTTAAAAGTTCTGCTTTTATCTTCTCTAATCCATCTACCTCAACAGGATTGGTCAGTTCAACAGTGATCATTTCACCTTCAAGTTTGATCGAGTTCTTTAATGAATTCTCCACCACCGGGCCAACTTTATTTTTATCAACGAAATCTAAAATGGCTGATTTAAGCGAAGACTCATCAAAATCAATATTCGCATCAATTTGATTAGCTAATTCATCTAGTTTCTTTTCAGGCTCAATTTCAGATCCCTCTTTTGAAATGGGTTCCTTTCGTTCCTGTTTAATTTTATCACCGGGTTTTGGAATAGAAGGTGCAGACTTTAAAGGTTTAGCCTGAGAAGCTTTCGCAGCTATCTGATCAGCTAAAGATTTTTGATTAGAATTTTCACTATTAGGCTCTTCTGAATCAGATTGATTTAACTCACTTTTTTTTTTAGTACTGCATCTTGTTGTTTAGCCAAATCAACCGCACTATTAATTTTTGCCAATTTCATCAATGCCAACTCAACTGCCAATCTCTGATTTTTACTTGCCTTATAAGATTGATCGGTTTGATTCAATATTTGTAATCCGGAAAGTATAAATGAAGGGGATACATCTTTAGCTTGTTGTTGGTATTGAGCTTTCACTTGCTCTGATACTTCCAATAACGCTAAGGTGGATTCATCTTTACAAACCAATAAATCCCTAAAATGAGAAGCAAGCCCGTTTATGAAATTATGACCATCAAAACCATTCTTAAGGATTTCATCAAACAATAAAAGAGCTTGAGGTATTTGTTCTTGGTTTAACGCATCCGTTACTTTAAAATAATAATCATAATCCAGAATATGAAGGTTGTCAATTGTAGCCTGATAAGTAATTTTATTATCAGGTGAAAAAGTAACAATCAAATCGAATATTGAAAGGGCATCACGTAAGGCTCCATCTGCTTTTTGGGCAATCAAATGTAGCGCTGCCTCCTCGGCCTCAATCCCTTCCCTATCTGCTATTTCTTTTAAATGATCTGAAATATCAGAAACCTTGATTCTATTGAAATCATAAATCTGACATCTCGAAAGAATGGTTGGAATTACCTTATGCTTCTCGGTTGTGGCCAAAATAAATATCGCATAAGAAGGTGGCTCTTCTAATGTTTTAAGGAAAGCATTAAAAGCAGCATTGGAAAGCATGTGAACCTCATCAATAATATAGACTTTATATTTCCCATGTTGTGGCGGTACTCTTACTTTATCTATGAGATTTCGCACATCATCAACGGAATTATTAGAAGCGGCATCCAATTCATAGATATTTAAGGAAGATGAGCCTTCCATATTATCCACTTCAAAATCGTTAATCAGTCTTGCTAAAATCCTAGCACAAGTGGTTTTACCAACACCCCTTGGTCCGCAAAACAAAAGAGATTGTGCTAAATGATCATTATCAATTGCATTTTTTAATGTAGTAGTGATATGTTGCTGCCCTACTACTTCATCAAAACCTTTTGGTCTATATTTCCTTGCTGATACAACAAAATTTTCCATTAGCGCAATTTATAAATACCCTTTTGATTTTAAGATATGATTAGAAGATAATTTAAAATTTTTTCGAGAATAATAATCTAAATACTTAGTCAAATTAATGCATTTGCTCCCGATTTGTGTCTTCACAAATCGGACTTTTATCTTAATAGAGCTGTGAAGACACAGCACTTAGCTAAGGTTGTACAATTTGATAAAGTAGAACTAACTAATCCCAATATTTAACCATAAAACTCCACAAAATTTCTAGGGGTTTCATAAAGTGTTAATTTATGAAGACTTGAACCTTCTTGTAATTCTTTAACCTTAGGCTCTAAAATTTTCCAGAATTCCGCTATGATAATTTCACAACTCGCCATTTTACCTTCCAAAAATGGGACATCGAGGTTTAAATTTTTATGGTCAACCTTATCAATGACTTCTTTTTTAATGAGATTGCTCAATTTTTTTAAATCCACCACAAATCCTGTATCCGGATTGGGTTCCCCCTTCACTGTTACAATCAACTCAAAATTATGACCATGCCAATTTTCATTGGCACAAGGCCCAAAAACTTCTTCGTTCTTTTCCCTGCTCCAGTTAGGATTAAATAGCTTGTGTGCTGCGTTAAAATGTTCTTTACGATTAACGTAAACCATGTCAATCTTAATTTTTAGGGTGCAAATATACGTTTATTCATTTATAATAAATAGTTTTGCTTAAAGAGCTTAATTCAAAAACATACATCTTATGATAATAGTTACCGGAGCTGCTGGATTTATTGCATCAAATCTCATCAAAAAACTCAATGCAGATGGGTTTAAACACATAATTGCAGTTGATAAATTTGACAATCCTGAAAAAAATAAAAATTTAGAAGACTTAATAATTCAAGAAAAAATTGAAAGAGACGTATTTTTTGAATGGCTGGAAAAACAAAATGAAAAGGAAGTGGAATTTATTTTTCATTTAGGGGCTAGAACAGATACCACCGAATTTGATATAGAACTGCTCACAAAACTTAATACAGAATACAGCAAGAAGATATGGGAAAAATGCATTGAAATGCAAATCCCTTTAGTTTACGCCAGCTCTGCCGCAACTTACGGTTTGGGCGAATTGGGTTATGATGATGACGAAACTAAAATTCCAGATTTAAAACCATTGAATCCTTACGGGATTTCTAAAAATGAATTTGATAAATGGGCATTGAAGCAAAACAAGAAACCATTTTACTGGGCAGGTTTAAAATTCTTTAATGTTTATGGTCCGAGGGAATATCATAAAGGGAGAATGGCAAGCGTAATTCTACATGCTTATAAACAAATATCTGAAACTGGTAAAATGAAATTATTCCGATCCCACAATCCTGATTATAAAGATGGAGAACAAATGAGGGATTTCGTTTTTGTGGATGATGTGGTAAAAGTGATGATTTGGTTGATGCACCACCGGAAAAATTCAGGCATCTACAATCTGGGAAGTGGGAAAGCTCGTACATTCTTAGACTTGGTTAAAGCAGTTTTTAAATCAATGAATAAAAAAGAGGATATTAGTTTTATTGATACTCCTGAAGATATCCGGGATAAATACCAATACTTCACCGAAGCTAAAATGGAGAAATTAAAGTCCATAGGATACCCTCATGAATTCACCGGTTTAGAAAGCGGTGTAGAGCAATACATTAAAGAAATGAAACTCTAAGTAGTTTAATACGATAAAATAATTTATGTTGTAACATTTATTTTAAATTTGAATAGACTTACCAAATCCTATAAATATGTTTGAACAATTAGATCCCGGATTATTAGAAAAGATACAAACCTATGGCTTAGAAATCGGAATCAGCTTAATTAAAGTGATTCTGATATTTATAGTAGGTAGAATCCTCATTAGCTATATCATGAAAGGTTTAAGCAAAGCCTTTAAAAAATCAGAATTAGAAGTTTCTTTGGTTGCCTTTTTAAGCTCCTTTTTCAGATTTGTGCTATACATTGCTTTAGTATTAGTAATTGCACAAAGCATTGATATTAAAATTGCCGCATTGTTGGGTGTTTTAGGTGCCGCAGGTTTAGCCATTGGTTTAGCCCTACAAGGAAGTTTATCCAATTTTGCCGGTGGTATATTAATATTGGTCACTAAACCATTTAAAGTGGATGATATTATTGAAGCCCAAGGATATTTTGGAGTGGTAGAGAAAATTGATATTCTACATACTTACCTCCGAACGTTTGACAATCAAGTAATTGTAATGCCAAATGGTAGTCTTGCTAATTCAAATGTTACCAATACCACTATAAAAGATACTCGAAGAGCAGAATTAAAGGTAGGGGTTGCCTATGGTTCTGATATTGCAAAAGTAAGGCAGATCATACTTGATGTTATTTCTAAGGATGATAGAATTAATCAAGATCCTGCTCCAGTGGTAAAATTCATTAACTTTGGAGATAGCTCCTTAGATTTAAGTGTGAGAGTTTGGACAGCCACCGATAATTTGTGGCCTGTATATTGGGATAATATGGAAGCAATAAACAACGCCTTTGTTAAAGAAGGAATTGAAATTCCATTCCCGCAACGAGATATTCATATGAGAACCAAATAAACAAATCAATATACTAATTACGATCTAATAGCCTTTGAAAATTTCAAAGGCTATTTTTTTGCTTTAATTTCAAAAATTAATCAAAATATTATGACAACTAATTGGTCAAAAATCGTTCTTTTACAAATTGTATAAAATAAAGTAAGTGAAGAAAGCAAAATTAGTTTATTTAGGTCTCATAATAATTGTTCTCATTTTATCGAATGGCCGACATGCCCTCTCCCAGAATTTTGTCAGCAAATATATCAACAGCATCATTAACGATACTAGTGACATCTCTAAGCCTCAGTTTCTAATTTACCCTACTGTTGCTTATGCGCCCGAAACCAGCTGGGAATTTGGTCTTAGCTCATTACTGGTATTTTATGCAAAACAAGACACTGCTAACCGCTTAAGCGAAATAAATGGATTCACCTTTTTCACTCTAGAAAATCAATATGGTTTATGGTTTGACCATGCAATTTATTCAGATGAGGACAAATGGTTTTTCTTAGGAAGACTTCGATTTCAAAGCTTCCCTCTATTCTATCATGGAATAGGTAGCAATTCACCCGAAGACTATATTGCCAGAGTTGATGCCAATCAAATTTTTATTAAGGAAAGAGTACTTAGGAAGGTCAAAAAGAATTTATTCATAGGTTTGGAGATGGATTTGCAGCGCTTGAGTGCCGTTGATTTCATTCCAGCAGAGGGAAATAATGGACCACAAGAATTACCCCTCGGTAGTCAAGGATCAACTAATTTAGGTTTTGGAATTGGCTTAGTTCACGACAATCGTCATAATGTTTTAAACGTAAGAAAAGGTTTTTTCTCTGAACTAGCGTTACTTCATTATAATCAATCTTGGGGAAGCACATTTGACTTTACTACTGTAATTTCTGACACTAGAATCTATCGACCAGTCGGAGATCATAACGTTTTTGCCACACAGATATTAGGACAATTTAATACAGGCGATGTGCCATTTAATCAATTATCGCTAATGGGAGGAGAAAGCATCATGAGAGGCTATTATTATGGAAGATATAGGGATAGAAATCAAATTGCTGCACAAATGGAATATCGATTTCTCCCAATTCCTTTTGGATTTACGGATAGAATTGGAGCCGCGGTTTTTGCAGGAGCGGGTAAAGTATTTCCAGATCTCAATAATTTTGATCTCAATAATATTGTAGTCTCGGGTGGAGCCGGAGTGAGGTTTTTATTGTTTCCCAAAAAAGATATTTACACAAGGTTCGATGTTGCATTTACACAAGAAGGCCCAGGCTTTTACCTGTTTATTGGGGAGGCTTTTTAATACATTATTGATTAGTAAACCTACAAAATTTCCAATAATTGATCTTTACTTATTTTTTGTAAATAGATTCTTTCAAATCTTCCGGCTAAAAAAGTGGTACCCGCGATGGCAATTCCACCATCTTCCAAGGATACAATACTGGACAAAGTGAAAGGATTCAGCGTTCCTAAATAGTAAGTGGCTTCTAATTGGCCAGAATTTACATCATAAAAATACAAAACCACTTGCCTGCCCTCCGTTTCACTTGCAATAATGACTAGCTCACGATTGAGACCATTAAAGGGAATAATCCTACAAATGGCTTTCTCGGCTATCTCCGGAATATTTCGATCAAATAAATTTACGGATGAACTTATATCATTTATGGGTAAGGCCGTTTTTGCGTTCATAAAATGATCAGAAAACTGATATCCCACAATGGCAAAATCAGCGGAAGCAGTTGAATAGGCCGCTTTCAAACCTGCATCTGTACTTTGTCCTTGTAAAACTCCTGTGGGATTATCTCCAAAATTGGTAAATACCATAGACAAGGTATAATTATAAAATCCGTTAAAATAGTAGCGATTACCAGCTGATTGCCCACAAAAAAAAGGAATTCTTGCACTTCTTTTGGTAAAATGATTTACGATGGCATCTTGCACATCACTGCCGGGTCCAATGGAATAACCTATTTGTTGCAAGACATCACCTTCCCTACTTACTTCCGTTAAAATGGAGTTTAATCCATTTGGATCATATGATAATAAAAGTAAATTATTTCCAGCTGTTACATTTGCTGCTAGTGGATAAGAAGCGGTTGTATTTAATGGGGTTGTGGTTACAGTTCCGTCCGTGGAAACAGTTCCCAAATAGGGTCTAAGTGAATTTCTGTCCATGCAAAAGAAATAGAGTAAACTTCCAATTTTAATCAATGATTTGGTGGGCGCTACAAAAGTTTCCTCTAATTGTTGTTCATTTATAAAATCTCCTAAAGAATCTGTAACTACCAAGTTGATTCCAGAAAAATCACTTGACAAAATGCTTCTTTCAGACAAAATAAAATACTTATTTTCATTATACTGTAGTCCCACAGGCTGATAGGATGCATTGTAATTTGCATCATCATATATTTTCAAAAAGGATAATTGCTCGGGAGCCAATTCTTCCTTTTCACAAGAAATAGTGAAAAAGGATACGATCAACACAAAAATAAGTAGTCGGTTTTTCATAATGCTTTAAACTGGCTATCAATGTAACGGAGTGGAAAAACAAAACTTAAAGAGGCACTGTAATTTTGAAGGCTATAATCATCTTGCACTTCCCCAAATGAAGAAAAGGTATTTTCATCAAATCTGGTTTCACTATTGACTATGGACTGAAAGCTATGCCTATACTGAACATCAATGATGGAGCGAATATTCCAAAAATCAAAACTTACTCCTAATCCCCCTAGAACACCCCAATTATTTAGAATTTCTTCTCTATTGTTAAGTTTGATATTAGCCCTGTCAAATTCAACTGGCTCTCCGGAAGCATAATCGGTTTCAAATATTTGAACTTCCTTATTGGCATCAAAGGCAATGGAATAAAAAGCACCTGCCATCACAAAAGGCCGGATTCTGTCTCCTATAATATCGTATTTCACTGCCAATGGCAATTCCAGAAAAGTAATGCTTTGCTGAACATCATAGCTGGTTTCATATCGATCTCTTTCCGATTCACCAGACCAACTCAACTGACTACTGTAATTGATATTATTTCTGAAAAATGTAGGAAAGCTCATGATAGAAAATCCTTTATGATAGAAAGTGAGATCTAGTCCAATATGAAAAGCCGGATTGACAAAGTTCTCATATTCTTTATCCAAATTATCAGCACTATAGTTGATAGGATTTAAGCCCGAAAAACTCTCAATCAATGTTGTTTGAGTGAAATTAGTACCTCCTCTAATCCCCAGCCAAAATTGTGTATTCAGAAATTCCTTTGCTTGTGAAGCCGGTGTGCTTGGCTTCTTCCGCTTTTGTGCTACTACATCACAAATGGAAAATAATAACATGAATAGCAATAAAATAGATAACAATCTCAACCTTGGCATAGCATCATTTTTTGATAAGTTTTTTGGTGTCATTAATGTTTTTTGCATTTACCCTTATTTGATATATACCTGATTTCAAACCAGCAATATCAAGTTTAATATCATTACTGCCCTGCTGAAGTGATTGATGCTCAACCCCAATTGATTTGCCATTGACACTGATAATTTCAATTCTCACTTTCCCCGGTTCATTACTTTGGATTGTTAAATTGGTGACATCAACTGCAGGATTTGGAAAAGGATTACTCACATTAAAATGTTTTCCAAGCCAAGCATTCGTTCCGGTAATACTGTTGGAAATCATTTGGACGTCCGGTAATGGATTACCATTTTCATCAGAAGCATTGAAAAAATCCCTAAAGAAAATATCATTATTGATGCTTGCTTGATCAACTCCCATCCATTCATGTAAAATACTCGCATACAACTGACGATAATCAAATTGCAAATCAATATTACTTTTGTTCAAATCCGGATTCGTACCAAAAACACCTGGGTTGACTCTATTACCAAAAACCATCACTGCTCCACCTTTACCGTGATCTGTTCCATAGCTACCATTCGATGGGATTCTCCTACCAAATTCACTCATGCTTATGGTCAATACTTTATCCTCCAAACCCCTTGCTTTCAAATCAGCATGGAAAGCTTTCATAGCAGCGGATATATGATACATTTTAGTGGCATGAACCCCCATGGTAGTATTGGTGCTTTCTACTTGACCAGCATGCGTATCAAAACCACCCATTTTCACCAAGAATACCTTGGTTTTAATTCCTCCTCCCAACAGTCGGGAAACCAATTGTAATTGTCCACTCAGAGGATTCCTTAAACTACCTGAAGGTGCATTAAACGGATAAATTTCAGGGTATTCTACTGAACTTTCGTTGGCCGAAAGGTAAATTTCCTGCAATCTCTTGATATATGTTTCAGATTTATCCTCCAATCCTAATATCCAATCCATCTCTTTTTTATAAGGTGAACCATTCAAATGTTCCGGTGGCAAACCTCTTGGATCAATTCCTTGATCAGCAAAGCCTTCCAAGTTTTCAATTTGATTCAATAATGCCCCTGGACTATTGCCCAAAGAAATTGATGTTGGGATATTTCCTTCTTGATGGAACAATAAGGATGTGTCATTCCCCATTTCCAATGCCAATGGATCCGGCATACCTGCATTGGGGAAATCATCAGGATAATCAGAAGGAGCATATACTTGATTGAGATATCTCCCTATCCATCCAGAAGAATAATAATCATCATAATCGCCACCCATGAACCAAATATCACGACCTCGGAAATGGGAACCATTGTTTTTTGGATAGGAAACACCCTGATAAACGGCCGCTTGTCCCATATCATACATGCTCTTGAAATCAATCATATCAGGATGAAGCCCTACTTGATCAGGTGATTCCAAAGTACTGTCCAACGGAATTAAAGTTCTGTTTCCACTTTTGTAAGGTATAGCAATATTGGCCCTGCGATTATAATACAAATCATAATTTTCTATTGGAATGAAACTGTTGATGCTGTCATTTCCTCCATGCAATTGCAAAATCACCAATACCTTTTCATTATCACTTTTATGCAATAGATTTTTAAGTGGCTGATGTGAGGATAAAAGACGCATAGGGATTCCTTGAAATGCAATAGAACCGCCTGCTGCGAAACCTAATCTCTTTAAAAACTTTCTTCTATCCATGGCTACATCAATTGATATTCAGGTGATTGCAAAATAGCATTGAAAAGATCTTGTAATTGTCTTTCTACTGTTTCTCTATCCACTCCTTGTGTCCAACGGAATGCCCAAGCCTCTTCAGGATTTTCATCTATTTGAAAGGTCTTTAAGAAAGCATCCAAGAAATAATTCAATCTTTCTTCAGTTAAAGGGCTATTATCAGGATTATCAAATCCTAAATTATCGGTTAAAGCAAGAAATTGATTAGAAATTTCAACTACCAAATCCCTTGCATTTGAAGCAATATTATTGTCAACATATTGCTCCACATATTCAATAGGAGTCTTCAATGCAACAGCCATACCCTCCATATCGGCATTACTTACGCTCTGAACATATGCATAACGCTGAGTCAAATAAGAAGTAGTGATCCAACCCCGATGATAAATAGGGAATTGATGATACGCCAGATAACCTGCTACTTCGAATGGCTCATAAAAATTCAATCCCATGTCACACATTCTCCTTAACCAGTCATTGGTCACCTCATAAAATTGCTCTGTTTGTGTCAAATAATCAGGCAATTGCAAATCAACACTTCTTGCATGACCTATTATTAAATCCAAAGGGCTTTTAATAATACTTCCGAAATTATCGTCTGAAATACCATCCGCACCCTCATAAAACTCTTGACTTGTAAATAATGCTTGCAGAACAGCTTGTAAACTAAAGTTCTGCTCCCTAAAAACAGTGGCCATATCCTTAATCACACCATTTTGGATATCCTCTGTAATTTCATGATAAACAAAAAAGCGGTATATTTTTCTGCAAATATGAACGGCTGTTTCCTCCTGTTCAAAAATAGCCTCAATTAATTGTCTAATTTCATCAACTGCACTTTCGTAAGTAGCCTGTCCATTCAACATTAATTCAGGATCAGGAGAAATTACAGCATTATTAAACCTAAAACTTAACTGCTTACTATTATTATCGTGCTGACCAGCCGTTAAACCATTGCCTTTCGCAATTCCAGTGGGCAATCCGGTCTGTTCATCTATAAATGTAAAGTCAGGATCTACATTAAACCCTGATAAAATCCTGGCTCCTTCTTGTACATCATGCTCAGTAAATGTACCATAATCCCCTGTTTCATTATCTCCTTTATCAATTCCTTCCAGTCCCCTACCTACTGAATATAATTCCAATAATTCCCTAGCATAATTTTCATTTGGACTTCCTTTTACATTCAAACGTCCATCCAGAAACTGTAACATGGCATTATCCAAAGAAATTTTCTTAACAAGATCTTTGAAATTCCGCTGTTCTTCTGTTTCTTCCACCACTAAAAATTGATCAAAGGCAAACTGACGAAAAAGTAAATTTTGAAAATACAATGCACGACTATTACCTACTACTGACTTTTTTGTAGTAAAATGGGTATGCAAAAAGTAAACTAGTCGTTCCCGAAAGATGTAAGATAATTTTTGTTCTTCTGTAGTATTAGGCCCTAAAAACTGCCCAAGTTGCCAACTTAAAAAAAATTGTTCTAATTCAAATCCTTCGCTATTAGCATCTGTGGTGCCAGTTATCATCCATTCCGACCCAGTAGCGGGATCGGTAGGTGGCTCAGGAAAAGGAATATCATTTACAAAAAGCCGGTCTAATGCTTGCTGTGGATTTAATTGGGCAAATTCTTCCACTAAATTTGGCGTTGCACCAAAGATTGTCCTCCTGAGAAGATGGGAAGCTCTTTGTCTTCCTAAGGTTTCATTTAAAGGAGTTAGTGGCATATGATTAAAGTGCTTTAACTCCAAAAATAAAAAAATAAAATCTTGATATACAATTTAATCGAATAAAAATATCAATTCATCGATTAAAAATACATACCTGTAGAATAAATAATTAAAGAAATTAAAAACAAAAAAAGCCTCTTACTAAGATATTTAATCTAAGCAAGAAGCTTTTAAATAAGTCTATATTTAAAAAAAATTAACTCACTATAGAGTCTAAAATCTCATTCAAAGTATTACTAGGCCTCATTTGCTTTACTAATACACTTTCGTCTGGTTTATAATAACCTCCCATATCAACTGCTTTTCCTTGGGCCGCAATCAACTCTTCATTGATTTGTGCTTCTTTCAAGCTCATTGTTTCGGCAACTCTACTGAAAATCTTTTTCAAATCAGCATCCTCATCTTGCGCAGCTAAAGCTTCTGCCCAATACATGGCTAAATAAAAATGGCTTCCTCTATTATCAATTTCATTTACTTTTCTGGAAGGGGATTTATTCTCTTCCAAAAATTTAGAGGTTGCAGTATCCAAAGCCGAACCTAATATTTTAGCTTTTTCATTACCGAATGTCTTGCCTAAATGATCTAAAGAAACGGCCAATGCTAAAAACTCACCTAAAGAATCCCATCTTAAGTGACCTTCTTCCATGAATTGTTGCACGTGCTTTGGAGCAGAACCACCTGCACCGGTTTCGAATAAACCACCACCATTCATTAATGGTACTATAGATAACATTTTGGCGCTTGTTCCCACTTCCAAAATTGGAAATAAATCAGTCAGATAATCCCTTAACACATTTCCTGTAACTGAAATAGTGTCTTTTCCTTCTACTATTCTTTCAAATGAAAAACGTGTAGCCTCCACAGGATTCATAATCCTAATATCCAAACCATCAGTATCATGCTCTTTTAGGTATTCGTTTACTTTTTTGATCAATTCTGAATCATGAGATCGATTGCTGTCTAACCAGAAAACGGCCGGATTTCCCGTATCTTTTGCTCTGTTCACGCCTAGTTTCACCCAATCTCTTATTGGAGCATCTTTTACCTGGCACATTCTCCAAATATCACCTTCAGCTACCTCATGACTTAATAATACCTTACCGTTTGCATCCGTAACTTCTACAGTTCCAGCTTCAGGAATTTCGAACGTTTTATCATGCGAACCATATTCTTCAGCTTTTTGGGCCATCAATCCAACATTGGAAACACTTCCCATGGTAGATGGATCCAAAGCGCCATTTTGCTTACAAAAATCAATAGTTTCTTGATAAACGCCCGCATAACTTCTATCCGGGATAATAGCTTTAGTATCTTGTGTTTTATTGTCTTTATTCCACATCTGACCTGAAGTTCTGATCATGGCCGGCATAGAGGCATCAATAATCACGTCACTAGGCACATGGAGATTTGTAATTCCTTTATCAGAATTTACCATAGCCAAATCTGGGCCATCATTGTAGCATGCTTCAATATCAGCCTCAATTTCATTTCTCTTATCTTCTGGCAATTCTTCAATTTGAGATAACAATGAAGCAAATCCATTATTGGCATCAACACCTAATTCATCCAAAGTTGCTTGATGTTTTTCAAAAACCGGCTCAAAGAAAGCTTTTACAGCATGACCAAAAATAATAGGGTCTGACACTTTCATCATCGTTGCCTTCATATGAATTGAAAACAAAACCCCTGCTTTTTTGGCTTCTTCTTTTTGCGTTTTTAAGAATGACCTTAATGAAGAGGCACTCATCACGGCCGCATCAATAATCTCTCCTTCTTGAAGTTTCAATCCACTTTTTAGATTTTTTATATCTCCTGATTTCGTTTTCAGATCAATTTTTACTTCCGTTGCTGATGGTAAAGTGAGTGATTTTTCACTTCCGTAAAAATCTCCTTCACTCATGCTGGCAACATGGCTTTTAGAATCTTTACTCCATTCGCCCATGCTATGCGGATGCTTTTTAGCAAATTCTTTCACAGCTTTTGGTGCTCTTCTGTCAGAATTCCCCTCTCTTAAAACTGGGTTTACGGCACTGCCTTTTACATTATCATATTTGGCTTTCACTTTTTTTTCATCATCACTATTTGGCTCGTCTGGATAATCTGGTAAGTCATATCCCAAACTTTGCAATTCTCTTATCGCAGCCTTTAATTGGGGAACAGAAGCACTGATATTTGGAAGTTTTACAATATTGGCCTCAGGCGTTTTTGCAATTTCACCTAATTCAGCAAGATCATCCTTAATTTGTTGTTCAGGCTTTAACCTTTCTGGAAATTGAGAAATTATTCTGCCTGCCAAAGAGATATCTCTGGTTTCAACAGCTACACCAGCTGAATCTGTAAAAGCTTTTACAATTGGCAAGAAAGAATAAGTTGCTAAAGCCGGAGCTTCATCAGTTTTGGTATATAAAATCTTTGCAGTTTTAGACATGGTTAATGTATTTGATTATATGTTTAATGATTATTTTTAAATAACGGTCATTCAGAAGCCTTGTTCCAAATTTCAGGATGTGAAATTAAATAAAAGTAATAGTAGATAAAATTATTTTTGAAGCATTCCAATCGCAAAAACAAAACAAAATCGTGAACTACCTGTTTTTAGTTGAAAAATTATGGAATTTATAATAGCAGGCGGTACAGTTTTAATTGCAATTGGAGTAGTATATTTTTCTTTAAAAAGGGTTTTTCGGGATCAATAAGCCTAAATGAAAATATATAAGTTGGCAAAAATTAAAGAAGAAGCTTTTCGAGCTATAGATTAATACATCTCATCTTCATTTGGGAATTCTAGATTCTTAACATCTCCTACATATTTACCAATGGCCTCTGTAATGATGGTGTCCAAGCGAGCATAATGTCTTAAAAATCGGGGTTTAAATTCAGTGGTGATTCCTAACAAATCGTGTAAAACCAATACTTGCCCATCCACAAAAGGACCAGCACCAATGCCAATTATCGGTATATTGACTTCTTCAGCCACTCTTTTAGCTAATTTTGCCGGGATTTTTTCCAAGACAATACTAAAACAACCGCATTCTTCTAAAATTTTAGCATCTTCTATTAGTTTTTCAGCTTCCTCTTCTTCTTTTGCTCTTACCGTATAAGTACCAAATTTATAGATTGATTGAGGGGTTAGACCCAAATGACCCATTACCGGAATTCCTGCGCTTAAGATTCTTTTAATGGATTCCTGAATTTCAGCTCCGCCCTCCATTTTTACCGCATGACCTCCTGATTCTTTCATGATTCTGATAGAAGATCGTAATGCCTCAGAGGAATTACCCTGATAAGACCCAAAAGGGATGTCCACTACAACCAAGGCTCTTTCTACTGCCCGAACAACCGCAGAAGCGTGGTAAATCATTTGGTCCAGTGTAATCGGTAAAGTAGTTTCATGTCCGGCCATTACATTTGAGGCCGAGTCACCTACCAAAATAACATCTACACCTGATGCATCTACCAATTTAGCCATAGAAAAATCATATGCTGTGAGCATAGAGATTTTCTCACCTCGATTTTTCATTTCTTGCAATTGATGAGTCGTAATTTTTTTAATAGGTTTTTTATGAACAGACATGAAAATGTTATTTATGATTTTCTATATTATATTTATTTGGAATATGGATTGTAAACTTAGTTCCTGAACCCTCTTCTGATTTCACATCAATTTTAGCTTTCAGTTTCTTTACGACATTTTTTACAATATACATCCCTAATCCACTCCCTTCACTGTTTTCAGAAGCTCGATAAAACATATCAAATATTTTATCTAGTTTATCATTTGGAATCCCCTCTCCATTATCTTCAATGATAATGGAGGCTTCCTTGGGAGAGGTTTCAATTTCAATATTAATATAAGAAATCTCGTCCTCTAAATTTTTTCTATACTTAATTGAATTTGAAATCAGATTGTTTAGGATGATACGGATTTTTGTCAAATCAGAATGAAATGGATACCATTGAATAATTTTGGTCCTGATTTCAAGATTTTTGGTAGTATAAACGTGATGAAAATTGGTTATACTATTGTTTACTTCCACCATAAAGTTTATAGGAACTGCATCAGGCTCATCTGTCCTATTATTCCTTGACATTGCCAATAAATCAACAACGAACTTATCCAATCTATTGATACTACCCGTCATCATTTCAATTATCTTCCTAATTTCCGCGGGCCTAGTTTCTGTTTTTAGAATCTCAATCAAACCCATAAGGGAACGCAAGGGAGAACGAATGTCATGAGAAGCATGGTAAACAAAATTATCCAGCTCGAAATTAAGTCTTTGTAATTCCTTTAAGTTCTCTTTAAACTCACTGATATCCCTAAAAATAATATCATAAAACATGGAATTATTGGCTTCAATCTCAATTGCAGAAATTGAAACCCAAGTTTCGGATTCATCCCAACGTTCAAATTTCGCCTCAAATTCCTCTATCGAGTTTCTACTTTCTAGTGCATTAATAAAATCAGCGGATTCTTTATCATCTAAAAATGGATCTGTCATTTTCATATGACGAGGAATCTCAGGCAGTGCTAATATATTCAGTCCTTTCTGATTAATTTCTAATACTTTCTGATTTGATTTTTGGACTCTCATAATCCCGATAAGAGAGTTTTGGAAGAAATTCCTGTATTTTTCCTCACTGGATTTAATCAATTCCTCACTTTGCTTTTTTTCTGTTATGTCACGGTGAGAACCAGAAACCCGTATTGGCTTTCCTTTTTTATCTAAGGTAAGTTTAGCGGTGGATTGAACCCAAATATAATGACCATTTTTATGTTTTAATCTGAATTGGATATTATAATCATTTCTTTCACCTTTTATAAATTCATCCAATGCATTCACTGCCTGAGCTTTATCCTCAGGATGCATTAAATTCTCCCATAATTCAGAATGCTCTTCTACTTCATCTATTTCAAAGCCTAACATGGTTATCCAAGGAGGTGAAATGAAAACCTCTCCTGTAATGAGGTTACGGTCCCACAAACCTTCATTTGCTCCTGCAGCGGCATACTGGTATTGAGCCAGTTTTTTCTTTACTGCCTCTAATTCCCTGTTTAATTGAATATTTTCCTTTTCCAATGAGATATTTCCTTTACTCGCGCTCATTCAAAATACACCGCTACTAGCAATAATAGTTTTAAAGATATAACAATCTTATGTGAAGCACATTATTTTCAATGTGATAAATTGTAAAAAACCCTTTGAAGACACAATGAAAACCTAATCATTTCGATGATATGCCCTATTTGTTCGAGAAAAGTCAGTCAAATCTGTTTCTGATTTTTCTCCAATCTATTTTTATACCAAACATTTAGGATTACCCCGGCTAAAATTAGTCCGATTCCAGAGAATACAATCCAATTATAGGTTTCATCAAAGAATACATACCCAAAGCCTAAAGCATAAACAATGGTCAAATATTTTAAACTGGCTACTTTTGATAAATCTTCTGATTGATAGGACATGGTCATGAAATACTGGGCAAACTGAGTCAAAACACCTATTACCAATAATATCAACCATTCATATCCCATGGGCATGGTCCAATTAAAAGCAGAATAAATCCCAGTTAAAGGAGTGGTTACCAATGGAAAATAAAAAACGATCACGAGCGGATGCTCCGTTTTTTTGATTTTCCTAATGATATTATAAGCCAGTCCTGCAAAAATAGAAGAACTAATCCCTATGATAAACATCTTGATTGATACTCTTGGATCAAAACCTTGAATAATAATAAGGCCGGCAAAAGCCATTAAATAAAATATCCATTGCTTGGGGTGTACCCTTTCTTTCACAATAAAAATACCTAAAATAGAGGTAAAAATAGGTGAAAGAAACTGCATAGTAACCGCACTTCCCAGTGGTATATTTTGGAGAGTATAAAAATACATGGTCAATGCTACCGCGCCCACTGCCCCTCTGGCCACCAGTAGTTTTTTATTATATCCAAAAACAGGGACTTTTATTGCTTTCAAATACGCCAAGCTCATCACAAATGAAATGAGTGAACGAAAAAACACAATTTCAATCGCAGGTATGTTCGGCAACATTTTTACAAAAACATTCATGCTTGCAAACAGAAAGCCTGCAATTATCATATAAAGGACACCTTTGTTCATTCTCAGTTTTTTAAGATTGGCAAAGCTATAATCTAATCATGAAAACTGTAAGAATGTTCAAGTTAAATATTGGAGAATTAAAATTAAGGATGTTGGAACCAGTAAAATAAAACCTCATTGAAAAATGAAATAAGCCCTGTACTAGACCTTAATCGATAATAATCTTTTTTTTCTGATTTCTTAATATTATTAATTTCGGGTTGAAAAGAACTAATGGAATCATTCAAATTTGTTCTGTTTTCAGTTTCTGTTTTAATTACATCTTCAGACTGAAAACTTAAATTTTCATTTACTTCTTTTGGAATAGATTGCGGATGAATTAT
Source organism: Marivirga sp. (assembly GCF_051117495.1). Taxonomy (NCBI): domain Bacteria; kingdom Pseudomonadati; phylum Bacteroidota; class Cytophagia; order Cytophagales; family Marivirgaceae; genus Marivirga; species Marivirga sp. The sequence goes on from NZ_JBNPEF010000033.1 coordinate 110,198, forward strand.
CAAGAAATTTGATAATGAAATTATAAGTACCAAAAATATTTTTTTGTACTGAGACCTCATCAAAAAACGTTAAAATTTGAATCTTATTAAAAAGATGTCACAAATTGCTAAATAGTTGCACCCCAATTCGGAAAATATATACTTATATTTCAAAAAGCATTAATTTTTCTGGTATCTCATTAAAACACTATAATAAGATTTCGGATAATTTTCTTTTTTTGAAAATATAATCCCGAGCTATCAGGATTGAAATAACACTTTGAAGATGTTATGCGAGAATCTAAACTCAGATTATTAAATTGTTTTTTAGTATTTTAAAACAACATTATGAATGAAGACATAAAATTTCATGCTTCTGAAAAAAAGGAAAAGCCTATTTAGGTAATATCGATTCACCAATTGCCGAAATGACCATTTCCATGACACCAAATTCCTTATGGATTATCGATCATACTGAAGTGGATGATAGCTTGAAAGGTCAGGGTATTGGAAAGGTGCTTCTTTTAAAAATTGTTGAAAAAGCAAGAAACTCAAAAGTTGAAATATTGCCTTTATGTCCTTACGCAAAGCATGCTTTTGAAAAAGATGAAAGCATTCAAGATGTATTGAAATAATGAGAATGGCTAAAAAGCTAGCCCCCGGTCGGTGGCTAACCGACCGGAAGCAGTAAAGATACCTATTTTTGATAATCGGTGTGCCACCGACCATGGTTCCATTGTCCTATTAGCTTTTTTTATAATCTACTTCTTCTTAGTCGCTTTTTTCTTAGGAGCCGATTTTCTTCCTCCTTTTTTATCCGGAGTCTTTTCTGCCAACTCTACACATTCCTGATAGGTTAAATCTGTTGGCTCTTTATCTTTCGGAATTTTTACATTTTTCTTTCCGAATTTGATATAAGGTCCCCATCTCCCATTCAAGACTTGTACATCAGGATCTTCATCAAAACTTTTGATGAATTTCTCACGATCCGCTTTGCGCTTTTCCTCTATTAATTCAATAGCTCTATCAGCCGTAATTTCCAGTGGATCTTCTCCTTTAGGAATACTTACGAATTTCCCGTCATGACGAACGTAGGGGCCAAATCGACCGATGGCCGCTACCATTTTCTGCCCTTCATAGTCCCCTAACTCTCTAGGTAATTTAAACAATTCCATAGCATCTTCAAGGGTGATATTTTCAATGAATTGCCCCTTTCTTAGGCTGGCAAATTGCGGTTTTTCGGCCTCTTCATCATCTTTGTCAGGCGTTTCACCCAACTGTACCAAAGGACCAAATTTACCTAACCTTACAATTACTTTTTTTCCGGTTTTAGGATCAATACCCAACTCACGTCCGGTATTTACATCTTTTCTTTCAATACTTTCTGCTTCATCAACTTTTTTATGAAACTCCCCATAAAATTTATTGATCATATTATTCCAGATCTTCTCTCCTTTCGCAATTTCATCGAATTCCTGCTCAACTTTAGCCGTGAAATTGTAATCGGTAACATTTGGAAAATGCTCTACCAAGAAATCATTTACCACCATAGCCAAATTGCTAGGAAATAATTTATTTTTCTCCGTACCTGTAATTTCTGTTTTTTCAGAGCGGTTAATTTTTCCGTTTTCCAAAACCATCTCCACATATTTCCGGTCTTTCCCATCACGAAATTCTTTGTTGACATAGCCTCTTTTCTGAATGGTAGAAATTGTAGGTGCATAAGTAGAAGGTCGCCCAATTCCCATTTCTTCCAATTTCTTAACCAAAGTGGCTTCATTGTAGCGTGCAGGTGGACGGGTAAATCCTTCTCTGGATTGCATTCTTTTTAATTCCAAAGTTTGCCCAACTTGCAAGGGAGGCAACATTCCCTTGGTCACATTGCTTTCCCCTTCCTCCTCTTCATCTGTGGACTCAATATAAACTTTTAAAAAGCCTTCAAATTTTACAACCTCACCACTAGCGCTTAGTGTTTGATCGGTATTGGAAATATCTATGCTTACGTTTGTCTTCTCAATTTGTGCATCTGACATTTGTGAAGCAATCGCCCTCTTCCATATTAAATCATATAGTCTTTGCTCGTTATAATCGCTACTAGCTTCTTTTGTAGCAAAATTGGTTGGGCGAATGGCTTCGTGAGCCTCCTGTGCTCCGGCTGATTTGGTTTTAAAAGTTCTGGTATGTGCATAATCAGCACCATATTCCGACTTTATTTCTTTTGCAGCCCCTTCTTTTGCCTCATCGGATAAGTTTAATGAATCCGTTCTCATGTAGGAGATTTTACCCGCTTCATACAGCCTTTGTGCCAACGTCATGGTTTGAGAAACGGAAAAGCCTAATTTTCTTGATGCCTCCTGTTGTAATGTGGAAGTTGTAAAAGGCGGTGCAGGTGTTTTCTTAGCCGGTTTTTTTTCTAATTTTCCAATAGAAAATTCTGCATCCAGACATTTCTCTAAAAATGCCATGGCTTCATCCTCCGTTTTGAATCTTCCGGGAAGTTCTGCCTTTAATTCCTTTCCTTCTACATTGAAAAAGGCTTGTATTTTATAGAAAGATTCAGGTTTGAATTTTTCAATTTCCCTTTCTCTTTCCACAACTATTCTAACCGCTACAGATTGAACCCTACCTGCAGAAAGTCCGGTTTTGATTTTTTTCCATAGTATTGGAGAAAGCTCAAATCCTACCAGTCTATCTAATATTCTTCGGGCCTGTTGCGCATTTACTAAATCTATATCAATCCCTTTAGGGGAATTGATCGCGTTTTGGATGGCTGATTTTGTGATTTCTCTAAAAACAATTCTTTTAGTTCTGTCATCATCTAATTTTAAAGCCTCTTTCAAATGCCAAGAGATTGCTTCCCCCTCGCGGTCATCATCCGTTGCGAGGTAGATCATTTCTGCTAATTTAGCTTCTTTTGCCAATGCCTTAATGACATCCTTCTTATCTTTGGAGATTTCATAAGTAGGAGTAAATCCATTTTCAATGTCGATGGCATTATTTCCTTTTGGCAAATCACGAACATGGCCATAACTGGAAAGCACTTTATAATCCTTTCCTAAGTAACCTTCAATAGTTTTGGCTTTGGCTGGTGACTCCACTATCACTAAATTTTTCGACATATCTATAGGCTTATTTTAAATTGAAATTCAAATATCATTAAATTTTTTTAGAAAAAAAGAATTTAGGTTTTTACTCGTTTATTAAGATAGTTAAACGAATAATCCTAATTTTACTTACAAACAGCTAATCAATCAAATGGTTAAAGATCTTTATTTAATTCGCCATGGCGAGGCAGAAGAACCAACTGCCGGCTTAAAAGATGTGGAACGCCAATTAACTGCAAAGGGTTTGCAGGATGCTTCAAAAGTAGGTATGTATCTAAAACAAAAGGAATTTCACCCTGATATCATACTGCACAGTATAGCACAAAGAACTACTGATACTATGAATAGGATCAATGAGCAACTAGGTGTGAAATCAGATCATATTGAAGCCTCTGAAGATATTTATGAGGCTTCTGCCCGAATTATGCTTAAAGTAATTTCGGAAATTCCAGCTGAAATGCGTTCTGCAATTATTATTTGCCATAATCCATCTATCACCTATATTTCTGAATATATAACAGGTTCAGAAGTAGGCTATGTGGAACCGGCCGGCATAGTGCATATTCAAATTCCTTATTCCTCTTGGTCAGAGGTATCGGAGAAAAACTGTGATTTAATAGAATACATAAGACCAGAAGATATTCAATAATTATTTATGACGAAGAAACAAGAAATCATTAATGCCTTTGACCCTAATGGATTGGGCAATGTTGATAATATTTTTGCTTTACCTTTTGACGAAAAAACAGCAGATTTAATTTTATTACCCGTCCCATGGGAGGTAACCGTATCTTATGAAGCTGGTACAGCTCAAGGACCTCAACATATTTTAGAAGCCTCCACTCAAGTAGATTTATACCAGAAAGATATCATTGATGCTTGGAAAATGGGGATTCAAATGCTTCCTATTGATCAAGGGCTTTTAACCAAAAGTAACAAACACCGAATTCTGGCCGAAGAATATATCGGATTATTGGAAGCAGGAGAAGAAAACAGTGAAAAAGGAAAAAGCCTTTTGAATAAAGTCAATTCTGTTTGTGCCGAAATGGTGGAATGGGTAAAATCTGAATCCTTAAAACAATTGGAAAAACATAAACTTTTGGGATTAGTAGGCGGTGACCATAGCACTCCTTTAGGCGCAGTCCAAGCTTTGGCAACCAAACATGAATCTTTTGGCGTGCTTCAAATTGATGCGCACATGGATTTCAGAAAAGCTTATGAAAACTTTGAATATTCTCATGCTTCCATCTCTTATAATATACTGCAAACTGTTCCTCAAATAGAAAAAATGGTGCAAGTAGGCATACGAGATTTTTGTGAAGAGGAAATCAATTTTGCTGAAAAGCAAGGAGAAAGAGTGAGTATTTTCTATGATGATGATATAAAAGTGGGCATGTTCGAAGGCGAATCCTGGACCATTATTTGTGATAGAATCATAAAAGAATTGCCTAATGAAGTCTATATCACCTTTGATATAGACGGCTTGAGGCCAGAACTCTGCCCGAATACAGGTACGCCCGTACCAGGCGGCATTAGCTATTCCGAAATCATTTATTTATTGACAAGATTGGTAAAAAATGGCAAGAAAATTATTGGCTTTGATTTAAATGAAGTAGCTCCAGGCGAAAATACCGATTGGAATGGGAATGTAGGAGCCAGAATATTATACCGTTTATGCAATCTAATGGGTGTTTCTCAAGGGAAACTGGAATGGGATGAGAGTTTTTAATTTCATCCCTTTGTAAACTCAAACCCTAATCCCAATCACCAACATATCATCTGTTTGTTCCATTTCGCCCTGCCATCTTTTCATTTCAAGATCAAGGCTCTTTTCTTGTTCGGGCATGCTTTTTTTTGATATGCTTTCTAAAAGAGATTTAAATCTTTTTCGGAGATATTTTTTCTGTGTGTTGATCCCAAACTGATCGGCATAACCATCAGAGCTCAAATAAAAAGTTTGATTTTGTGCTAAATCTATTTCTTGAAAAGTGAATTTTTTATCAGGACTATTAAAACATTCACCTACCGTAAAATTATTGCCTTTGAATTCCCTAAGCACTCCATCTTCCACCACATAAAGTGGTCTTTTCGCACCCGAGAAAGTAACTACTTTCTTTTTATGGTCAATTTTGCACAATGCTACATCCATGCTATGATTACTGGTCGTAACTTCCTTCTGCTTCAAAATATCCATCACTTTAATATCCAATTTGGTCAATATTTTGTGGGGCTCGATTTCTTTTTCTTCATTCACAATTTGATTCATAGTGGCATTGGCAATAACCGTCATAAAAGCTCCGGCTACCCCATGGCCAGTGCAATCGATCAATGCTAAAATATCACATCCGGCCTGCCGGGAATACCAATAAAAATCACCACTTACTATATCTTTTGGCTGATAATAAACAAAAGAGGAAGGGATATTTTCCTTAAAATTATTTTTGTTCATAATGCCTTCTTGTATGCTTTTAGCATATTCTATGGAATCCGTAATATTCTGATTCCAACTTTCAAGCTTCATCTTTTGGATTTCAATGGCTTGTTTACTTTTAAGGATCTGATGATTTTGATATTCAAGCAATGATTTTGCTTTTCTGTTTTGTTTAAATTTCAGAAATGAAATTATCGCCAATGCCAGCAATAAAATGGAAAATGCAACTGATCCAAAAATATACAATTGGCTGTTCTGATATTGTAAATCCTTTATCTCTGATTCTTTCTTTAATAATGCAATTTCCTTTTCTTTTTGCTCTAGCTCTATGCTTTTTTCCAATTCAGCTATTGCCCTACGAGATGATTCATTGAAGATACTATCATTCATGATATGATATTGATTCATATAGACATAGGAATTCTCCAAATCTTCCAAATGGAGGTAAACTTCAGCAAGCGTGCTGTAAGCATCTAACAAAATGGGTTTTGCATTTATTTCATTGGCTATATCAACAGCATCCAAAGCTGCATTTTTTGCCGCCAAATGACTTCCTCTAGCATTGTGCAGTCGGGCAATTTTCACCAAAGCTGATGAAACCCCAAATTTATTATCAGCTGACTCTTCTTTTTTTAAGGATTTATTGAAATAATAAAGTGCACTATCGAATTCCTGTCTATCAAAATAAATCTTCCCAATATTGCTATAAGGATCAAATAATAAAGATTTTTCGGGATCATTTTCATAAATCTTCAATACTTGGCGATAGTAGTTTTCTGCCTCTAATTCTTGCCCTTGGTCCAAATAAATATTACCAATATTATTTAATATTCTTAATAATTTAGGATTATCATTAAGCTCATAAAAGATTTCTTTGGCATCGGTGTAATAATCCAAAGCTCTTTCAAAATCCTCATTTATAGAATAAATATTCCCGATATTGCTCAAGGATTTACCAATGCCTACTTTGTCATCCAGTGAATCGTAAAGGTTAAAAGACAGCTTGAAATTTTTCAAAGCTTTATCATAATCGCCCTTTTGCTTGTAATAAACACCTAAATTATTCAAGGCGGTAGCTTCCCCTTGTAGGAAATTAATCCTTTTGGATATTTCCAAAGCAGTAGTGGCATACTCAAAGCTTTTGGCCGGCTGACTTCTATATTGAATCTTAAACAGATTATTTAGCCTATTCACTTCTGTGCTATCTTTTGTATTAGCTTTTCTTTGGGAATAAGAACTAAAACAAAAAATAAATAGTGTTAAAAAAAAGAATATTTGCTTACTGTTCATATTTATTTCTCTCTTGCTAAGATGCTATAAATATTTGAAAAAGTAATATTTTAAAGATGGATATTTACCTAGATACAATAGGATTAGTAGAATAAATATTTCCACATTGAAGGAATTGGTTTACAACCATTCTAAAAGTACATGTGTCATTTAATCGAACTCTTAATTCATGGAAGCAATGAAAACAAACTTACTAAAACTATTAACATTTTGCCTTCTCACAATCACCTTATCATCCTGTGAAGGATGGGAAAATGTCCCAGATTTTGATGTGGATGAAGTGGAAGGATACAGACCTATCTATGCTACAGAAAGCGAAAGAGAGATAAAAACTCTATCCCCCAGGGAAATCCAAGATCCCGGGAAAATATATGTAATAAATGATTATCTTCTTTTGGTAGATCGTTTGAAAGGAATACATGTATTTGACAATGAGGATCCAGAAAACCCACAAAACATTGGTTTTATTCAGGTTACTGGAAGCAATGATGTGGCTGTCCGAAATAACATTTTATATGCAGATCAAGCTTCAGATTTATTGGCAATCGACATTAGCAATCCGGAAAATGTGAAAGTAGCCTCAAGAGTGAAGGATGTGTTTCCCTTTGGATCTCAGTATCCTCAACAAGAAGGAGTCTATTTTGAATGCCCCGATCCTGAAAAAGGCTTAGTCATTGGTTGGGAATATACCACTCTCCAATCTCCGAAATGTTATCGTTAATCTCCTTAAACTATCATTAAGTCATGAAAAATTTTAAACTATATTCTCCAATAAATATCTTCCTACTAATCATCACAGTCATTTTCACCTCATGTATGAATGATTCTGAATTTGATGCATCAGGTGAAGGAAAAGGCGGCTCAATGGCCAGGTTTACTTTTCTGAAAGGCTATCTTTATATAGTAGATGAAAGCACTTTAAAAACATTTGATATCAGTAATCCTGAAAATCCTAACTTATTGGGAACAGAGAATGTGGGCGATGGGGTAGAAACCATTTTCCCTTATGAAAACTATTTATTTCTAGGGACACAATGGGGCATGAAGATCTATTCAGTTGAAAATGATCCTGTTCCAACTTACTTATCTGATTTCGAGCATTCATTTGCTTGTGATCCTGTTGTGGTTTCAAATAGTATAGCCTATGTAACGCTAAGAAGTGGGACCACCTGCCAAACAGGAAATGATAGAATGGAAGTAGTGGATGTTTCCGATTTAAGAAATCCGCAATTATTAAAAACAATTCCAATGGAAAACCCTCATGGTCTTTCCGTTAGTGACACGGTACTTTTTGTTTGCGAAGGAGATTATGGGTTTAAAGTATTTAATATAAAAGACAGAGCCAATCCACAGTTAGTATCTCATTATGACAGCATTCCAAGCTATGATGTAATTACTAATTATGGCAGGAAAGAATTGATTATTACTGGTAAAAACGGGATATTTCAATATGACTATGAAGACCCTCATAATTTAAAGGAATTAAGTCAAATTTTGAGTACCCAGGCAAATGAATAAATTGATATTTATCATTTTAGTGGCGAGCATTTCAAATTCGAATTGCCTTGCACAAAATAAACCATTAGAAGAAGACAGCAGTAAATCTGAGCCTGCATCTTTATTGCTTTCTTATTTGTCATTAAGCTCATCCTTTGAAAATTATAATTCAATTGATATTGGGTTAATGAAAACTGTTGGCAATAAAAGTGCTATTGGTGGCGAATTAGGATATATCTATAATATCGAAGGTCTTAAACTGCAAAATGAGCAAAGTTGGTACTCTGAAATTTACGGTATTAAAGCCTATTTCTATTATCGTTTTTTCTTAAACTTGAAAAATAATTACCCTTATAACTCATTAACTTTTTTTGATATTGAACCACAATTTTATTGGACAAGTTTTAATTCTGAAAGGATAGCTGGCTATAGCTGTAATGAGCAGTTTGGAGATTGTGAATATTACAGATTTTATGATTCAAGAGTGGATAGAATAGTACCGGGATTGAATTTAAAATTAGGGAAAATATATGATTATGATCCTTTTTACATCACAATCTTTGCAGGCATAGGATACCGATATGTTCAAGAATATTCTGAAATTGATAAGGTTCTGGCAAAACCTGATAAATTTTTCAATACTAGAGGTCAAGTTAGTGATTTACAAACTGGCGGTATGATAAAATTAAGACTTGGATTTCAACTGGCTTATAATCTCTGGCATTAAGTATTAAAAAAGGTTTACCAACTTGGCAAACCTTTTTTTGATTCAAAACTAATTTATTTTCTCACTTGTCCATTTCCAAGGACATAGTATTTATTAGTCACTAGCTGTTTCAGGCCTAATGGTCCTCTATGGTGCAATTTGTCAGTACTGATTGCTAACTCCGCTCCTACGCCCATTTGACCACCGTCAGTAAAACGGGTAGATGCATTATGATAAACAGCCGCACTATCAATTTGCTCCATGAATTTCTCGGCATCTTCTTGAGTTTCGGTTAGGATTATATTGGAATGTCCTCCAGAATATTTATTGATAAATTCAATAGCATCATCCAATCCATTTACTGAAGTGATTGCTGCTTTCATGGCCAAGAATTCCTCATACCAAACATCCTCGCTATCGATTTTTTCATTTGTCTCCAATTGACCAATAACTTTACCACTCGCTACAATTTGAACACCTTTATCAGTTAAGGCTTTCTCAATAGCTTTAAGTGTTTCTTCAAACTCAGGATGATTTTCATCTACCAAAATTTTATCTAAAGCATTACAACCAGAGATTTTATCCGTCTTAGCATTGATCAGTACCGGAATAACTTTATCCATATCAGCATCAGGTGCCACATAAGCAAAATTATTTCCTCTACCACTGACTAAAACAGCACATTTAGCATGCTCTTTAACGAAATCAATTAATCGCTCACCTCCTCTTGGGACTATTAAATCCAAAGGCTGGTCAGGGTTTCTTAAAAATTCCTGAGTAGTGGTCCTGTCCATTTTCAGATATTGAATCCAGCTTTCTGCCAAACCATTATCCTTTAAGGACTGATGCCAACATTTCACCAACTCCTCATTACTGTGGTGTGCTTCTTTACCACCTTTCAATAATATTTTATTGTTAGCCTTAAATGCTAAAACAGCCGCTTCAATAGTCACATCAGGACGAGATTCGTAAATAATCATAATGGTTCCGAAGGGCGCTGCTTTATTGGTTATATGTAAACCGTTTTCAAGTTTATCTTCACTTATAACAGTTCCAACAGGATCATCCTGATCTTTCACTTCACGTACCGCACGAATCATGTCATCAACTTTTGCCGAATCCACAACCAAACGGTCATAAAGAGCTTGATCATCTCTGTCAAATGAATCTAAATCTTTTTTATTTGCAGCAATAATAGCATCTCTTTCTTTATCAAGATTATCTATCATCGATTGCAATACTGCATTTTTTAATTCTGTATTTAAGAGCTTCATAAAAGCGTATTAATTTTTGTTTAAAATAATTTTACTTGAGAAGATTTATTCTTCTTCTTTGAAAATTCTAGTTCCGACATCTTTTCCATGTACAATGTCAATTATCACATCTTCTCGTTTACCATTGGCAATGTAGGTAACGATGTCTTTGTTTGCGGCTCCTTTAGCCACATTGATCTTGGATTCCATTCCTCCACGACCTTCCCCTTCTTTTTTATCGGATTCCTGAATAAATTGTTCCACTTCCTGATCGGTACTTACACTTTTAATAACATTTGAGTCATCATGATCTGGATGTCCATCAAAAATACCATCAGTATCTGTCAATAAAATTAAAGCATCTGCATCAATCAATTCAGCTACCAAACTAGCCAATTCATCATTATCAGAGAACATGGACATTGATAAGGATACGGCATCATCTTCATTGGCAATTGGAATAATTCCCTGAGATAATAAGCCTTCATAACAATTAATCATATTATCTCTATGTCTTCCAAAGTCGAAATCACGTTTTGTTGCCAAAACTTGAGCACATCTCATCCCATAATCATGAAATATACTATAGTAATGACGCATCATTCTTGGTTGCCCAACCGCAGAATAAACCTGTCTTCTTTGTGCTGCATTATCAATTGTATCAATTTCATTATCATCCAGTACTTCCTTACCCGCAATTACAGAACCTGATGAAATAAGGACTGTCATAACATCCTCTTCATAAAGTCGTGCAACTTGATCAACAATCCTCTTCAAAATAGGAACAACAATGCGATTATCCTTATTGGTCATCACATTAGTTCCGATTTTTACTACTACCCTTTTGCTATGTGTTTTCACAATTCAATATTATAATTTATGATTCTTTTCCTAATTCTACTGCCCTGTTAAATGCCGCATAAGCAGCATCTTCAATCAATTGTTTGATATTATTATCTTCCATTGAATCTAAGGCAGCTCGGGTTGTCCCACCTTTCGAGGCTACTCTTTTCATCCAACCTTCAGGACTTAAATCAGATTTATTAAATAATTCCACAGCTCCTTCGAAAGTTGTCCCAACTAATACTTTTGAATCATGAACAGAAAAACCCATTTTCTTGGCTGCTTCCATCATAGAATGCATAAAATAGAAAACATAAGCTGGCCCACTTCCTGAAATACCGGTGGAAGCATCCACATCATTTTCCGTATCCAATCTTACAGACCGACCAGTAGTATCCAGTAAATTCTCGACAGTTGAAAGTTCTAATCTTGAAACTTCATCTGAAGCGGTAAAAGAAGTTAAGCCTTTTCCCACTTGAGCAGGAAGGTTAGGCATAGCCCTTACCACCTTACTTATTCCCAATCCATCCTTCATGCTTTGAATGGTTACTCCTGCCATAATGGAAATTACAATTTGATCAGGAGACATCATAGGCTTAAGTTCTTCAAACAACTCATCCGTATGATAAGGCTTCACGGCAATGAATATAATATCTGCTTTTGGAAGGCAATCTGACAAATTGGTGAAAACATCAAAGCGACTGATTTTCTTAAGTTCCTCAGTTTTTTCAGGACTGGTATCTGAAATCATTAAGTTATGGTTTGATAGAAATTCAGATTTAACCAAGGCTTTAGCATATGCTAATCCCATATTTCCAGCTCCTATTACTAGTACTTTCATAAGTAAGTTATTTGTTTATTTATATATAAATTTAATAAGAAATCTGGTAACTGACATGCAAGCATTGTGCATTGAAAAGTAGAAAGAGGATAAATAGCGGCAAATCCAGAAAATATTTTCATCACAATACATTAGTTTACAATAAGTTACAAATTAAATCCATTAAATTCTAAATTTATTTTTGAAAAACTCATCCACCACAAAGATTAGTGTCATATAGTCGGAATCCTGTAATAATGGCAGTAACATGCACTTATAAGGCTGGAAATATTCAATATTACGAATAATCAAAAACATAAAATCTCGAACTGTAACCTTCCGAATGAAATTCCCTTTATAATATAGATAAGCATTTTCAATATTAAAATATTTTATTATGCCTTCAGATCATCAAAATCATCATCATAATGATAATAATCATGAGCATGAAAACCATGATCACCATGAACATCATGCAGAAATGATTAAAGATTTCAAAAAGCGTTTTTGGATATCCATAATACTTACTATACCCATAATGATTTTAGCTCCTATGATTCAGGAATTACTGGGGTATGAATTAAGATTTCAGTATGACCGATTTATTCAATTCGGTATTTCAACTGTTGTCTTTTTCTATTGCGGCTTTCCATTTCTAAAAGGTCTTAAGGATGAAATCGATGATCGTTCACCTGGCATGATGACTTTAATTGCCCTAGCTATTGGCGTGGCTTATTTTTATAGCTCCGCTGTTGTTTTTGGATTGGAAGGTAAAATATTCTTTTGGGAATTAGCCAGCTTAATAGCCATCATGCTATTGGGCCACTGGATTGAAATGAAATCTGTTATGGGCGCATCAGGTGCCGTTGAGGAATTGGCAAAACTACTCCCATCTACTGCATTGAAATTAGATGGTAATGGAAATACAAAAGAAGTAAAGATAGCTGAATTGGAAGCTGGGGATTTAGTTTTAGTAAAACCAGGAGAAAAAATCCCGGCAGACGGCATCATTGAAAAAGGCAAAAGTGACATCAACGAATCTATGATTACAGGGGAATCAAAACCCGTGAGTAAAAAAGAAGGCGATGAAGTAATTGGTGGCTCTGTAAATGGTTCCTCCTCCATCCAATTTAAAATAAAAAAAGATAGTGAGGGCACCTACTTAAATAAAGTGGTAGAAATGGTGAAATCTGCGCAAGAGACCAAATCCAAAACACAAAATTTCGCCAATAAAGCGGCCGCTTGGTTATTTTATATCGCCTTGTTTTCAGGAATTATCACCCTAAGTATTTGGCTATGGCAAGGTAATGAATTTGATTACGCCTTAGAAAGAATGGTAACGGTCATGATTATTGCTTGTCCACATGCCTTGGGATTGGCCATGCCATTGGTAGTGGCTATCTCTACATCAGTTTCTGCAAAAAACGGACTATTGATAAGAAATAGAACTGCATTTGAAAATGCTCGCAATATCACCACCATTATTTTTGATAAAACTGGGACGCTCACAAAAGGAAATTTTGTAGTAAATCAGTTTAAAAGTACTTCAGACAAATTTAAAGATGAAGACATTCTAAAAATAGCAGCTTCAATTGAAAAGGAATCGGAACACCCCATTGCAACAGGAATATTGCAAAAACACAAAGAAGAGCAATTAGATTTTGAAGAAATATCCGATTTTGAAAATTTGACAGGTGAGGGAATTCAAGCCAAAATCAAAGAACAATTATTTAAAATTGTGAGCCCCGGATATCTGGAAGAAAACAAAATTGATTTACCGAAAGACATAAAAAATGAAAAAGCTGAAACGATAATTTTTATTCTGAAAGAGCACGTCTTATTAGGGTATATTTCTTTAGCAGATCAAATAAGGGAAGAATCATACGAGGCGGTGAAATTATTAAAGGAAAATGGATTGAAAGTCATCATGGCTACAGGGGATAATGAGGCAGTAGCCAAATCAGTCAGCAGTGAATTAGGTCTGGATAATTATTATGCTGAAGTATTGCCAGAAGACAAGCAAAAAATAATAGATGATTTACAAAATAATGACGAAATAGTAGCTATGACCGGTGATGGCGTAAATGATGCACCTGCCTTAGCTAAAGCAGACGTAGGAATTGCTATTGGTTCAGGAACTGATGTGGCAGCAGAAACAGCAGATATTATTTTGGTCAATAGCAATCCAATGGACATTGTCCATTTACTAAATTTCGGTAAATCAACCTATCAAAAGATGATGCAAAATCTTTTTTGGGCAGCGGGTTATAATATCTTTGCGATACCAATGGCAGCAGGAGCACTGGCATTTACAGGAATCATTTTAAGTCCAGCTGTTGGAGCAGGTTTGATGAGCTTAAGCACCATATTAGTGGCTTTAAATGCTCAATTATTGAAAAGGAAAATGAAAAATACTCAATAAAAAACAACACTAATCTGTCTCAAAATCACTTAAATAAGGATTGAACAAATTGAAAATAATTTAAAACCTGGCCGCCATCAATAAGCTCAACTCCTTGTATTTCAGATTGAATTTTTTTGCCAAATGCATATTAGTCAAGCTACCCTTATAAGTATAGACTCCTTTCATAAACCAAGAATGGCTAAATATCATTTCCTCTATTCCTCCTACATCCCCAGCTTGCAATAACATAGGTGTTAATATATTACTGACCACATTACTGGCTGTCCTTGATACACGAGAAGCAATATTGGGGACACAATAATGAATAACATCGAATTTTTTAAAAGTAGGATTATCGTGAGTGGTAACTTCGGAAGTTTCCACACAGCCGCCTTGATCGATGCTCACATCAATAATCACAGCATTTTTACGCATATTCATCACCATTTCCTCTGTCACAATGCAACGATTCCTGCCTTTTTCAGCCCGAATAGCACAAATCAATACATCTGCTTCCATTAATGAGTCGCTTAACATAACGGTATCCAAAGTACTCGTATGAACAGGTTGTCCTAAAGCATGTTTAATCCGCCTTAATTTATAGATATGGTTATCGTAAATTTCAATGTTTGCCCCAAGACCCAATGCGGCCCTAGCGGCATATTCACCAACAGTTCCGGCACCCAAAATCACTACTTTGGTTGGCCTAACACCTGTAATTCCTCCTAAGATAATGCCTTTTCCATCATTTAAATTACTTAGCAATTCAGTAGCGATCTGAATGGCAGATATTCCAGCAATTTCACTCATGGCGCGCACAACTGGCATTCCACCTACCTTGTCTTCAATCAATTCAATGCCGATTGCATTAATTCTTTTCTGGTTCAATAATTCAAAATATTCCTTGTTTAATTGTCCAAATTGAAGAGCAGAAATCAAGAAACTTCCAGGTTTGAACATCTCAATTTCTTTCTTGATAGGAGGTTCTATTTTTACAACCAATTGAGCCTCGTAAGCTTCCTTTGCGGAATAGACAATTTTTGCGCCCGCATCGCTATATTCATTATCAGGAAAGTTACTGCTTAAGCCCATTCCACTTTCAACAATTACCTCATGGCCATTATTGGTTAATAAAGCTACGGCACCCGGAGTCAAGGGCACTCTTTTTTCTTGTAATGAAATCTCGTTGGGCACCCCAATTTGCATAGCATTTTTACCACGTTCCACTTCTAACAACTCTTCTTGAGGATAGAGTGCGCTTTTCCTTGCCAAAACATCAAAGCCTTTTCTAGAAACTTCCTTAGCCATGTTTACTTATTTTAAAATTCCTTTTGGATCTATCATGGGAAAGATTAATCTCAATCAATAAAAATTGATCTGGAATAAAAGAAGGTATCATTTCCGGCCATTCAATTAAACAGAGGTTCCCAGAGTAAAAATAATCCTCCACTCCTATTTCAAATGCTTCTTGCTCATTTTTAATTCTGTAAAAATCGAAATGAAATATCGTCCCCACTTTACCTGACCTATACTCATTTACTAAAGCAAAAGTAGGACTACTTACATGATCTTCCACTTTTAAAAAATCACATAATTTGCTAATGAATGTAGTTTTACCCCCACCCATTTCTGCCTTGAAAAGCCAAATATTATAATTTTTACCAAAATCATAAATTGTAGCAACAGTTTGGGGCAAATCACTTAATTCTACATCCGAAAACGATATATTTTCAGAGATTTCACTTTCCATCCTTCGAAGTTAATGAAATAATGGGAATAATCATTTCTTCCATTGAAACTCCTCCGTGTTGAAAGGTATCTTTAAAGTAGTTTACGTAGTAATTATAATTGTTCGGATAGGCAAAAAAGCTTTCTCCCTTAGTGAATACGTAGGAAGTACTCACATTAATTTTAGGAAGATGAAATCTTTCTGGTTTGGGTGCTTCCAAAACATCATTACTCTTCTTAAACCCCAAATTTTTTCCTTGCTTGTATCTTAGATTACTATTTACGTTTCTATCGCCCACAATTTTAAATGGCTTCTTAACCCTAATGGTACCATGATCGGTGGTAATCACTACTTTAGCTTTTTTGGAAGAAATCCTTTTCAGCAAATCTAAAAGGGGTGAATGTAAAAACCAGCTTTTTGTTAAAGATCTATAGGCAGATTCATCCGGTGCCAATTCTCTAATCATTTTCATATCTGTTCTGGCATGGGAAAGCATGTCCACAAAGTTATAGACCAAAACATTCAAACTATGGTCCATCATAGCTGAAACATGCTCTAAAACTTGCTTGCCTTGGTTTACATTTACAATTTTGTTGTAAGTGAATTTGCCAGGGATATTTTTCCGCTTCAATTGTCTTTCCAAAAACTTATCTTCAAAATTATTTTTGCCCTCATCATCATCTTCCGTAACCCACAAATCAGGGTGCTTTTTAGCCATCTCATCAGGTAACAATCCTGAAAAAATTGAATTTCTTGAATAAGCAGTGGTGGTCGGTAAAATGGAATAATAATTATCCTCCTCCTCAATATTGAAATATTTCAGAATTTCTGGTTCTATCAATTTCCATTGATCAAATCTCAAATTATCAATAACTATGAAAAAGACTGGTTCATCTCCTAATTTTGGAAAAACTTTTTCTTCCATTAATTGATGACTTAATAATGGAGCTTCATCCTGGTAATCGTTCAACCATCCTTCATAATTATCATCGATAAACTTCGCAAAGTTGGAATTGGCTTCCAAGTGTTGCATAGAAAGGACTTCTGACATACTTTGATCATCCGTTTGATCAATTTCCAAATCCCAAAAAACCAACTTTTTATACATTTCAGCCCATTCTTGGTGATCCATATTATCCCCAAAGGCCATACTTATATTTCGGAAATCCTGTTGATAGCTCTGATTGGTTTTTTCGGTTACCAATCGTTGATTATCTAAAATCTTTTTTACGGAAAGAAGAATTTGGTTTGGATTTAAAGGTTTAATTAGATAATCCGCAATTTTAGAACCAATGGCCTCTTCCATTATATATTCTTCTTCACTTTTGGTAATCATGACCACCGGTAAATTAGGCTTATTGCCTTTGATTAAGCTCAAAGTTTCCAAACCTGTCATGCCCGGCATATTTTCATCCAGAAAAACAATATCAAATTTTTGTTCTTTACATAAATCTACAGCCTCCGAACCATTATTAACCGGAGTAATTTGATAACCTTTGTTCTCTAAAAATATAATATGTGGTTTTAGCAGATCAATTTCGTCATCTGCCCATAAGATTTGGTAATTTTGCATAGTGTATATTTGAGCTTTAAAATTATTTGATTTGAAGAAGATAAAAAAGGTAAACGATCCGATTTACGGATTCATTACAATAAAGAGTGAATTACTTTTCAGTATTTTCAATCACCCCTATTTTCAACGCTTACGCAGAATTCGACAACTGGGTTTAAGCGAGCTGGTTTATCCGGGAGCAACCCATACTCGTTTCCATCATGCTTTGGGAGCCACCCATTTAATGGGCTTGGCTCTGGATCATTTAAAGGAGAAAGGAGTCAGTGTTAATGAGATGGAATATGAATCAGCACAAATTGCCATTTTACTCCATGATGTAGGTCACGGGCCATTTTCTCATGCCTTGGAATATAGTCTTATAAAAGGCATTACCCATGAAAATATTTCTTTGCAGTTTATGAAAATACTAAACAAAGAATTTAATGGCCAACTGGATACTGCAATTTCCATGTTTAAAAACACCTACAAAAGGAAATTCTTTCATCAACTAATCTCAAGTCAGTTGGATGTAGATAGATTGGATTATTTGAATAGAGATTCCTTTTACACAGGTGTCTCTGAAGGAAATATTAGTGTGGATAGAATTATTAGTCATTTGGATGTTATAGATGATGAAATTGTAGTAGAAGAAAAAGCTATTTACAGTATTGAAAATTTTCTCAATGCCCGAAGGTTGATGTATTGGCAAGTATATCTGCATAAAACAGCCTTAAGCGCAGAGAGAATGTTAGTTCATTTAATTAGCAGAGCCAAAGAGGTACATAGTTTAGACCAAATTTCTCCAGCTTTAAAATATTTTTTAGAAAATGATTTTACCCTGGAGGAATTTCAAGAAAACCCTAAAATTGTTCATCAGTTTTCAAAACTTGATGATTCCGACATTTGGCATGCGATTAAAATCTGGGAAAACAATAATGATAAAGTATTAAGCAGCTTAAGTAAGCGAATTTTACAAAGGGACCTTTTTAAAATAAAATTAGGTAATGACCCACTTAAAAAAGCAGATATCAACATTCTCAAAGGAAAAATCACGCAAGAATATAAATTATTAAACCGAGAGGCCGCATATTTTATTTCCCATGGTGAGGTCACGAATGCCGCTTATGTTTTAGGAGGTAAAAGCATTAAAATTATAAGTAAAAAAGGACATTTAATGGATATAGCTCAAGCAGCAGATTTACCGAATATCAAAGCGATGAGTAAAATAGTTAAAAAATATTACCTATGCCTGCCTAAAAACGTATCTTTGTAAATTGTTACAACCATAATTACTGAATATGGAGTTTAGTGTAAATCAAATAGCCCAAATGATTGGGGGGATAGTAGAAGGTGATGGAGAAAGAATGGTCGATAATTTGGGGAAAATAGAAGAGGGTAAAGCCAAAACAATCAGCTTTTTATCAAATGATAAATACGAAAACTATATCTATCAATCTGATGCGGCCGCCATTATTGTCAAAACCAATTTCACTCCTAAAAAAGTCATTAAGCCAGCCTTAATAAAAGTTGAAGATCCTTATTCAGCTTTCACCCAACTTTTGGAGGAGTATAATAAAATCATGAGCTATGCCAAATTAGGGGTAGAAGAACCATCTTTTATGGGTGACAATAGTTCTATTGGAGAAAGCCATTACAGGGGTGCATTTTCTTATATTGGGCAAAATGTGAAAATCGGGAAAAATGTGAAAATTTATCCTCAAGCACATATAGGTGACAATGTTATCATTGGAGATAATACTATTATTTTTCAAGGCGTAAAAATATATGCTGATTGTAAAATTGGCAATAATTGCAACATCCAAGCAGGTGCCGTGATAGGTAGTGATGGATTTGGTTTTGCCCCCCAAGCAGACGGCTCTTATAAAACAATCCCTCAGCTTGGAAATGTCATTTTGGAAGATAATGTCAGCATTGGAGCCAACAGCACCATCGATTGCGCTACTTTAGGATCAACGATAATCAGAAAAGGCGCGAAAATTGATAATTTAGTTCAAATTGCCCATAATGTCGAAATAGGTGAAAACACAGTTGTAGCCTCCCAAGCCGGCATTTCAGGTTCTACTAAAGTGGGGAGAAATTGCGTTTTAGCCGGACAGGTTGGGGTTGTAGGACATATTGAAATTGCCGATTATACTACAGTAAGTGCAAAATCAGGAGTTTCAAAAACCATCAAAAAAACCAACACAGTAATTTCAGGTACGCATGGATTCGATCACAAACAATTTCTGAAGGCAAATGCGCTCTATAGAAAATTACCGGAATTACACCAACAAGTTCAGCAATTGGAAAAAATAGTTTTAAATTTGCCGTCTGAAAAAAAGAACTAAATGTATAATAAACAACATACTATTAATAAAGAGGTAAGTGTTTCAGGTGTAGGCTTGCATACAGGACATAAAGTTACCTTAACATTTAAACCAGATGAAATTGATTCTGGTATAAAATTTCAGAGAGTTGATTTACCCGAAAAACCTATTATAGAAGCTGATGCTGATTTAGTGGTGGATACTTCCAGAGGTACGACTATTGCAAAAGGCGAAGCTAAAGTTTCAACCGTTGAACACGTTCTATCAGCCTTAGTAGGTTTACAAATCGACAATGTCTTAATTGAAGTTAATGGCCCGGAGACCCCAATAATGGACGGGAGCGCCAAACTTTTTTACGAAGCTTTGGAATCTGTTGGATTACAAGAACAAAATGCATTAAGAAATTTCTTTGAGGTTCCCGAAAGCCTGTTTCTTACTGATGAAGAGAAAAATGTAGAAATGGCATTATTACCTGTGGACGACTACAGGGTTACTGTAATGATTGATTACAATTCAAAAGTTTTAGGAAGCCAACATGCCTCTTTAAACAATATTGCGGATTTCAAAAAAGAAATTTCTACTTGTAGGACTTTCGTATTCCTTCATGAGTTACAACAGCTTTATAATAACAACTTAATCAAGGGTGGTGATTTAAATAATGCTATAGTTGTGGTTGATAAATTGGTTTCCGAAGATGAACTGAAAGAATTGGCTGGAATTTTCAACAAACCCAATATAGAAGTTAAAGAGGAAGGTATTTTAGATAATATTGAGTTAAGATTCAAAAATGAACCTGCTCGTCATAAATTACTCGATGTGGTGGGTGATTTAGCTTTAGTGGGAAGACCTATAAAAGGTCAAATTCTAGCAGCAAGACCAGGGCATTCGACCAATGTGGCTTTTGCCCAAAAAATTAAGAAATATATTAAAAAAGCAGAAAAGTCAGCCCCAAAGTATGATCCCAATGCTGAACCTGTAATGGATATTGAAGGTATATCCTCCATGTTAAGACATAGATATCCTTTTCAATTAGTGGACAAAATCATACACCAAGATCATAAAACTGTTATTGGTTTAAAAAACATTACTATTAACGAAAACTTTTTTCAAGGTCATTTTCCTGGAAACCCAGTAATGCCTGGAGTCTTACAAATTGAAGCTATGGCACAGACTGGAGGTATATTGGTTTTAAGCTCTGTGGATGAACCATCAGAATACTGGACTTACTTTTTAGGTATTGACAATTGCCGATTTAGAAAAATGGTAAGACCAGGAGATACCATTATCCTCAAATGTGAACTTTTGGCACCGATCAAAAGAGGAATAGCCAAAATGCAAGGATATGCGTATGTGGGTAATAGTATTGTTAGCGAAGCAACACTTACTGCTAGAATTGTTAAAAAAGATGAAGAATAAAACCTTAAAGGGTTTTAAAAGCATATTTGCTTAAAATAAAAATACATGTATAAGTCATTAAACTATATTCATCCGGATGCGAAAATTGGGAAAGATGTCATTATTGAACCTTTCACTTTTATTGATAAGGATGTAGAAATCGGAGACGGCACTTGGATAGGACCAAATGTCACCATTAATTCTGGGGCAAGAATTGGCAAAAGATGTAAAATATATTCAGGCGCTACTATCTCAGCAGTTCCACAAGATTTAAAATTCAGCGGTGAAGTTACCACCACTGAAATTGGGGACGAAACAGTGATAAGAGAATATGTTAATATTAGCCGGGGGACTAATGATCGAAAAGTGACCAAAATAGGAGCTAATTCGTTGATCATGGCGTATGTCCATATTGCGCATGACTGTGTTATAGGGGATAATTGTATATTGGTTAACTCAGTTCAAGTTGGAGGTCATGTATCAATCGATGACTGGGCTATTATTGGTGGTGCCACTGCAATTCATCAATTCGTAAAAATAGGAAGCCATGTAATGATATCGGGTGGATCTTTGGTAAGGAAAGATGTTCCTCCATACGTAAAAGCCGCAAGAGAACCCCTTACCTACTGCGGAATAAATTCTGTAGGCCTTAGAAGAAGAGGGTTTAGCAATGAGAGGATAAATGACATTCAGGAAATCTATAGAAGCCTTTACCTAAGTGGCAAAAATAATGCTGAGGCACTTGAGAATATCGAAACCTTAATTAGAAGTAGTGAAGAGCGAGATAATATTACTGCTTTTGTAAGAAAATCAGAAAGAGGAATTATGAAGGGTTACGGAAATTAAAAGCCTGATTTATGCAATTAATTCTTGAAGGGCTTTCTAAAAAGTATCCTAAAAATAAATTGTTCGATAATCTAAATCACCTATTCGAATCCAATAATGTATATGCCATTACAGGAAAAAATGGAAGTGGTAAGTCAACCCTAATAAAGATTATTGCTGGGGTTTTAGCACCAAGTAAAGGGGAGGTTAAATATTTCGATCATAATAAACTTGTTGAAAAAGAAAAAATCCATCAATTATTGGGAATTACGGCTCCTTACCTTAATTTAATTGAGGAATTTACTTTAAAAGAACATTTAGATTTCCATTCAAAATTTCGGAATATCCGAAAAGACCTTAATTTAAAGGATGAAATTGAGAAAGCTAACTTACACCAAAGCATGAATAAAGTCGTATCAGAATTCTCATCTGGTATGCAACAAAGATTGAAATTGATTTTGTGCTGTGGTTTTGAAGCAAAAGTCCTCCTTTTAGATGAACCCACCTCACACTTAGATAAAAATGGTACAGAATGGTATAAGGACTTACTTAATAGAACAATTAAGGAAAAAATAACCCTTATTGCATCAAATGACCCAGCAGAATACGATGATTTTACAAAAAAAATCATTAATATTGAATATAAATAACTGCGCAAAAAATAAAAAAATATAAATATTTTATTGGATTATGAACAATAATTCAGACTTTTATACATTAGAATATAAATTACTAATTAACATATTATGAAAAGGAACATTAAACTTTTAAGCTTATTATTATTATCTTTTGTTGTAATTTTCAGCTCTTGTAAAAAAGATGACGACCCAAGTCCAGAAGAACAAAGAATAGAGGAATTGAGTGGAACTTGGAATATTGTCGGAGCAAATGTTTTGGATGAAAACCTAACAGGTGTTTCCATTAATTTTGATGGTAGTAATAAAACTTATTCTGTTTCAGGATTACAAGCATTTACTGACGCAAATCTAAATCATAAACCAATTTTGGGTAGTAGCGGTGGCTTTAGTTTAAACGATAATCTTGATGTAATCACTTTAGAAAATGGTGGTGATTTAAACATCGGAAATATTAATAAAGAAAATGGTGATTTAACCTTAAGTTACTCTGCACCTTATCCAAAGGAAGGTGATGATGAAACAAATATTACCCTTAATTTGGAACTACAATAACATAAATTCATTTCCTTTTATAGAAGCCGTCTTTTCAGATGGCTTTTTTTATGCTAGCTTTTAAATGATGCAAGTTTTAAAACAATATAATCCAGAGTCAGAAAAGGAAAAAAACTATAAAATTAAAATGTTACACCTTTATAATTCAAAAAAAGAGGTAGCATTTAGCCGGCAAAATATTCAAGCCCATTTTACGGCATCCGCTTGGATAATTGATCCTAATTCATACGAAATTCTACTGTTGCACCATAAAAAATTAAATAAATGGCTTCAACCTGGGGGACATGCTGATGGTGAAATGGATTTAGAGAAGGTATCAAGGAAAGAAGCCTATGAAGAAACTGGCTTAGAAGATTTAAGCTTAATAATTAAAGGCATTTTCGACATCGATATACATCTGATTCCCGAAAACAAAGGAGTGCCTCAACACTACCATTATGACGTCAGATTTGCTTATTTTTGCAATGATCGTACAAGAACTCAAATAAATTCAGAAAGCAATAAATTTCAATGGATTGAAATTGAAAAAGTGAAAAATTTAACCAATGAACCATCAATCTTAAGAATGGTAAACAAAACTAAAATTATGTTAGATGAATCATAAAATTTTAATTTATGGCGCCAACGGATATACTGGAAAATTAATTACCCAAGAAGCAAAAAACAAAGGCGTTCTTGTTGAGGTGTCTGGAAGGAATAAAGAGGCAATCGAAAATATTTCAAGGGATACTGGATTTCCTTTTCATATATGTGATTTAAATGACAAAGCTAAACTAGAAAGTTTACTAAAGGATTTCGACACCGTGATTCATTGTGCCGGGCCTTTTTCTGAAACCGCCATTCCTATGGTTGAAGCTTGCATCAAGTCAAAAACAAACTATCTTGATATTACAGGAGAAATATGGGTTTTTGAGGATATTATGAAATATCATGAAAAAGCCCAAAGAGCTGGTATAGCGCTTATTCCAGGCGTAGGTTTCGATGTAGTACCAACGGATTGTTTAGCTGCTTATCTAAAAGAAAAAATGCCTAACGGTAATTCTTTAGAATTAGGATTTGTTGGATCTAAAACTGGTATGTCGCGTGGAACAGCCGTAACTATGGCTAAAAACATTTCAAAAGGTGGATTTATTAGAAGCAATAAAGAAATAAAGAATGTTCCTTTAGCATATGAAGTAAAGGAATTAAAATTTGCTCATAGAAAACAATGGTGTATGACCATACCATGGGGGGACTTAATGACTAGTTATCATCAAACCCAGATTCCAAACATAAAGGTCTTTAGTGGGGCAAGTACAAAAATGATTAACAAGATTAAAAAGTATAGAGGCTTAAAATTTCTATTAGGGATATCTTGGATTCAGAGTTTTGTTCGAAGGAAAATTGAAAAATCGGTTAAAGGACCAAGCGAAGAAGATTTAAAAAAAGGCAGAACCTATGTTTTAGGGACAATTTCGGATAATGATGGAAATAGCTTCACAGCAGAGTTAATTACTCCAGAGGCATATTTTTTAACAGCTAAAACAGCTTTAGCTTCTGCTTTAAAATTAAGTGATATTAAGATAAAAGGTTATTTAACTCCAGCTCAAGCATTTGGGAAAGACTTTATATTGGAATTCGATAATGTGGAAAGAATCGACAGGGCATAAAAAAACCCCGGTGAACCAAACCGGGGTAAACTATCAACCTTAAAATTACGCCCATTTGAATAAATGAATCGTAAAGCTTAATACAAATGTAAAACGCTTTTTTTAAACGTAAATAGCACAAATACCATTTAAGTCATTCATGTAAGGTTTTTTATATTTTACTACATTAATTGTTTAAACATATGTTCAAGATTAACACATTTATTTTACTATTTAGTTCAACATTTATTTTCTCATGTAGCCCGTCAGAAGAAGAATTGATAATGGAAAGCAGAAAAAATATGCAAACCGAAAACTATAAAGAGGCAATAAACTACTTAAATAGAGTAATTTCCCAGAATAATGATAATGCAGAAGCATATAATATAAGAGGTATAGCGCATCTCCAATTATTAGATTATTCAAAGGCAAAGGAAGATTTTTCAAAATCAATAAAAATTGATTCTACCAATTATAAGCCGTATTATAATAGAGGAAATGTGCATTTAGAAAGCAAAAATTACGAAAATGCCTTATTAGATTACAACACAGCTATAAATTTACGCCCAAATAATGCAGATTTATACATCAATAGGGCAACAGCACTATTTGAATTAAAACAATATGATGCCGCTTTAGAGGATAATAGGTTTGCTATAAAGCTTTCTCCAAATAATCATATACCATATCTTAATAGTGCGAAAACCCTATTACAGTTTGGTTCATTTAATAAAGCGGACAGTCTTTTGAATTTAAGCATTAAAATAGCCCCAAATAATGGCGAAAACTATTACTGGAGTGGTTTTATAAAGATCAATACTGATCAAAAAGAAGAAGGCTGTGAGGATTTAATAAAAGCAAAAAACAGAGGATTTCAGGACGCAATAGAAGCAATCGAGAAATTTTGTAATGAATAAAAAATAACAAAGGAGTAGCAAAAAACTACTCCTTTGTTATTTTATCGAGAACTTATTAGAACCATCCCAAAAGCTACAATACTAAGCCAAAATTGATATGGGTTCAAAGCTGGAATAGCTATAATCTCTAATTCCATAAATACTAACACGAGGACAATAATTATTGCCACTAGTTTAATTAAATTTCTAGATTTTCTGCTCATTAGAATTTGTTTTGGTGTTATCAATTATAAATATATCATTCTCAATTTACAAATCCGTGGCATCAATAAAAAATTAACTTAAATTCGCATTTTGAATTATGGCAGAAATTAACAGCGATATTAATAAGGCGAAAAGCTTTCTAGATGATGACAAACTCATTGGCTTACCGACAGAAACTGTTTATGGTTTGGCAGGAAATGGCCTAAAGGCTGAAGTGGTAAGCAAAATTTTTGAAGTCAAGAACCGACCTCATTTTGACCCACTTATACTTCATTCATACAGTATTGAGGCAATTAAAAAATATGTTAAAGATATTCCTGAAGCTGCTCACAAATTGATGAATGCATTTTGGCCTGGCCCCATAACAATTTTATTAGAAAGGAACCATAAAGTGCCGGATTTAACCTGCTCTGGATTGGATAGAGTGGCTTTCAGGATACCTAATCATTCTAAAGCACTAAGCTTACTTAAAACATTAGACTATCCATTAGCAGCTCCCAGTGCCAATCCTTTTGGGTACATTAGCCCAACTACTTCTGAACATGTACAAAAGCAATTAGGAGAAAAAATACCCTATATTTTAGAAGGGGAAATAAGTAATATAGGAATAGAATCAACTATTGTAGGATTTGAAAATGGGAATACTATTATCTATCGTCTGGGTGGATTAGAAGTGGATGAAATCAAAAAAGTTGTGGGTGAAGTAAAAATACTGCCACATTCCAGTTCCAAGCCAGATGCCCCAGGAATGTTAAAAAGCCATTACGCCCCAAGCAAGAATATTATTTTAGGGGATATTAACACCCTTATTCAACAAAAATCTGATTTAAAAATAGGAACGCTATCATTCTCCAAAGTTTATCAAGGTGCTGATATCTCATTAGTGTTAACAGAAACTGGTGATATGCATGAAGCTGCGCAAAACTTATTCTCACATCTTCGTAAATTAGATGAGAGTGATGTAGATTTGATAATTACTGAAAAAGTACCAAACACAGGGCTAGGGAAAGCAATAAATGACAGACTGCAAAGAGCAGCCGTAAAAGAATAAATTTATAACCACAATTATGAAAACTGTTAAAGACTATTCATTCAAAAACAAAACTGCGTTAGTCAGAGTCGATTTAAATGTTCCATTGAATAAAGATTTTCAGGTAACTGATGATACCAGAATAAAAGCTACCGTACCAACTATTAAAAAAATATTGGAAGATGGGGGAAAGGCAGTATTGATGTCGCACCTTGGCAGACCTAAAAATGGCCCTGAAAATAAATTCTCTTTGCAACATATAGTTGGGAATTTGGAAAAGGCTTATGGAACCAAAGTTCATTTTAGTGAAGATACTATTGGAGAAAAGGCTGAATCAACAGTTAATAATTTAAAAAATGGTGAAGTTTTGCTTTTGGAAAATGTACGCTTTCATGAAGGAGAAACCAAGGGAGATGAAGCATTTGCCAAAGCCCTTTCAAAATTAGGGAATGTATATGTGAACGATGCCTTTGGAACTGCTCACCGTGCCCATGCTTCCACTACTATTGTGGCAAAATTCTTTGAAGATAAAATGGCTGGGTTTGTAATGGCAGCTGAAATAGAAAATGCTGATAAAGTATTGGAAAAAGCGGACAAACCCTATACCGCCATAATGGGGGGAGCCAAAATTTCTGATAAAATCTTAATTATTGAAAAATTATTAGGTAAAGTAGATAATCTAATTATTGGAGGTGGCATGTCTTATACTTTCTTTAAAGCCATGGGAGGAAAAATAGGAAACTCACTTGTAGAAGAAGATAAATTAGATTTAGCTAAAGAACTGATACAAAAAGCTAAAGAGCAAGGGGTTGAATTAAAATTACCAATTGATTCCGTAGTAGCAGACAACTTTGCCAATGATGCTAATACGAAAATAGCACAGAACCATGCCATAGAAGACGGTTGGATGGGATTGGATATTGGACCAGAAGCAACCGCTATTTTTCAGAAAACAGTGGAAGAATCCAAAACCATCTTGTGGAACGGCCCAATGGGTGTTTTTGAAATGGAGAATTTTGCTAAAGGAACAAAATCCATTGCTGAATCTGTAGTAAAAGCAACCGAAAATGGTGCTTTCTCCTTAATTGGGGGCGGTGATTCCGCTGCAGCTGTTAATAGCCTTGGATATGGCGAAAAAGTAAGTTACGTATCCACTGGCGGTGGTGCCTTACTTGAATATATGGAAGGTAAAGAATTACCAGGAGTAGCTGCTCTGAAAGCTTGATTTAGATTTTCAAATCAATACTAAAAAGTTAGCACGAGCATCTAGCTCGTGCTCTCACCTCTTCAACTTTGTCACTTCTTCTCTAATTTCCAATACAATGTCCGTAAGCTCTCTTAGACTCATAGGGGCATTTTCAGTATTTTTCACATCAGGAAATTGAGTGCTAATAAAGGCTTTGGCTTCCCAAATTTCCATTATGCTACCTATCGGAATTTCATAAGGAGAATAAACCGTATTATCCGAGACCATAAACAAAACGCCCTTTTCCTCAGCATAATTAAAAACCCTTTTATAAACCACCCCCTCCTGCTCACTTACGATAATATAGGTTTTGCCATTTCGAATTGACTCTGGACCTTCTACATATTCTCCTATAATGATGGTGCCCGGCTCAAGAGGCAACATGGAATCTCCACTGATTTCAAAAGCACGGTAAGTACTATTTCGAGGTAAATTGGGTAATTGGAATCGAGGAAGTTCCTGCAAATATTCAGGATCTGCATAACCATTGGTATAACCGGCTGAAGCTTTCTGAGGAACCAGTTCAATATTTTCCCTATCTTGACTATCCACTGTAATAGCTAACACTTTGGTTGGCTTCTTAGTGACCACCATCGGACTGGATAAATCTTTCCCCAGTAAATCATCCACGCTTACGTTAAAAAGTTCGGATAACTTTAATAATGTCTGAATTCTAGGGTCTGCCCTGCCCTCTTCGTAGGAACCAATCTGCGGACGCTTCACTCCCAGTTCATCGGCCAAGTCCTGCTGCGTCCAGCCCTTCTCCTTTCTGAGATATTTAATATTATTATTAACCAAGCTCATATTTTTATTTAGCATCAAGTAGTTCGTATCGAGTATCTAGAAAAAGTAAAATAACAAGATTTGACACTCTATTTCTACTTATTTTTATATTATTTAATTTACAACTAATTATTTTCCTTCTATCTTATATCTAATTCCGCAACTTTAGTACTAACCTAAACTCCCTCTTTATGGATTCAATTCTATTAAATTAAGCTTTAAAGCCTCATCAATCATTGCAATTCTAAAAAAATAACCTTGGTTATTTTCTTATGTGTTCTCTTGTCTCTTATGTGGTGGAAATTTGCTATCGATAGTATCTATTAACAACATTACTTTTTAACCACAATAGAACAAAAGAAAACAAAAGGTTTTCGCTAAAGCGAAAAATTCGTTAAGGGAATCCCCTAAACTTAAAAGTATTGCTGAGGGATTAAGAGGCTACTTCTTTCTCCAATGTTCACACTTCCAACTCCTACCTATTGCAACTTTATTCTCCATCTCATTTCTATTTATCTTATATCTAATTCCAGACCTATCGCACTGACCTAATTTACCCCATTGGGGGTTAGGGGGCTTTAAAAATCATCAAATCATCCGTTTCCCTGTAATGATCATTCATATGATATAGCACCTTTTGATGCAAGGATATCTTGTCTTCCGCACTGCTAAAACGATTTCTTATTCTACTGACTACTTCACTTACTGTATCTTGAGGCTCTGCCAAAGCATAACCGTACCAACTACTATCGCCTGCTTTAGTACGCACATGAAAATGCACCTGACACCTGCCTGAATTTAGGCGCTTACTCGATAATCTAATTTTTACATCCATCCCACATAATAATTTTTGAAAGCCGTGAACTTTTTCACTTGGATTACTATTTATTTTAGTAATTTTGATAATAAATTTAGTATTAATAATTAAAAAAGGCAAATAAAAGCTAAATATTTTAGTTTTATGCAAGAAAATACCACCAGATCCATCATTCATTTAGATATGGACACTTTTTTTGTGTCTGTTGAACGCCTTTTAGATTCAAGCCTGAATGGCAAGCCTGTTATTGTGGGAGGTGGACACAGAGGCGTGGTAGCGGCCTGCAGTTACGAGACACGCATACATGGCGTGCATTCTGCCATGCCCATGAAATCGGCTTTATCGCTTTGCCCTGAAGCTATTGTGATTTCGGGAGATATGAATAATTATAGCTACTACTCTAAGCTGGTCACTGAAATTATTAAGAGTGAATCTCCACTTTTCGAAAAGGCTTCTGTAGATGAGTTCTATCTGGACGTAAGCGGAATGGACAGGTATTTTGGATGCTATGAATGGGGAAAAAAGTTGCGGAAGAAAATCATCAATGAAAGCGGATTGCCCATCAGCATGGGGCTTTCACAGAATAAAATGGTATCGAAAGTGGCTACAGGAGAAGCAAAACCCAATAATACCCGGCAAATCCTGCCTGGCACTGAAATTCAATTTCTAGACCCTATGCCCGTGCATAAAATCCCGATGATAGGGAAGAAAACCTCGGAGCTTTTGCGTTCTATGGGCGTTAAAAAAGTAGAAACATTAAGGCAAATCCCAAAGAAATTGATGGAATATACCTTTGGTAAAAATGGAATTATGATGTGGCAAAGGGCGCAGGGCATAGATCATACGCCTATAACGCCCTACAGCGAACAAAAATCGATTTCCACGGAAAGTACCTTTCATGACGACAGTATGGACGTAAAACAGATGAAAGCCATATTGGTCGCCATGATAGAAAAACTGGCACATAAACTCCGCGATCAGAATCGTTTGACTTCCAATATTTCCATTAAAATCCGCTACAGCAATTTTGATACGGAAAGCAAGCAAAAGAAAATCAGTTATACCGCCAGCGACAAAACTTTAATCCGCTATGGAAAAGAGCTTTTTGACCAGCTCTACACCCGCAGAATGATGCTCCGCCTAATAGGAGTGCGCCTCAGCGGACTGGTGCACGGCAACTACCAAATCAACCTCTTTGACGATACGGAAGAGTACATCCAACTCTACCAAGCCCTGGATAAAATCCGCCACAAACATGGGCTCGAAAGCATTATGAGAGGTAATACCGTAGGGCTAGACAAAAGATTGAGACGGGATGAGAATTGGTTTGGGGTGTAAGACTATAAAAATAATCTATGTTTACACTTTAACAAACTTATCTTCACCATAGAAATAACAGTCTAATCAATTCTGAAAGTAAAGTATGAATGCAAAAAAAATATATCTTACTTTAAAGACAAAAGTAAATAGCCTTCCAAATATTTACTCCAATTAATATTTCCATCAGGGATAATGAAATATTTCCCGATTTTGTTATTAACTAACAATTTTGTGGGAAAAGAGTTTACTGAAAATAAATCTGACACTTCAGGATTAGTATCTACAAAAACAGGAAAATTAAGTTCTTTGCGATCCATAAATACTTTAACTTGTTCGGGAGTATCACGACTAGCAATTGTCTTAATTGAGAAACTTTGCTCACTTAAGCTTATATTATGATATTTTTGAATCATAGGCAAGTCTTCAATACAAGGTTTACACCATGTCCCCCAAAAATCAATCAATAACCACTGATCCTGATTTGAAGATTGCAATAATTCCCTATCTATAAATACCTTTTGCTCTGCATTTAAATTTATTAACTTTTCATCTATGAATTTATTCCATTCTGATTGGAAATCAGAAGAATAATCTCTAAAATAATTTCTTAAGTTACTGATATTTTCAGATGTCGGCTTCTTGAAAGTAAAATCTAAAACCGCACTCATAAATTTATTTGAATCCACCTTAGATTCTTTTAGTTTTTCGAAATACAGTTCTACATCAAACATATCTTCAAAATACATGCTATCATAATTGAGAAAACCATAGTATCGCTCATTAATCACATCCATCCGATTATGGAATGCACTATCCAATATTTGGATATTCCGATCATTAGATTGTTTATATTGAATAAAGTAAGCCTGAGAAATCATAAATTTATACCAAGCAACTTGATATTGAAAATATATTCTATTGGGATGCTCAAGATTTTTTAATTTTTGTTTAGCAGAATGAATGATTTCTTTAGTTAATACTTTATGAGCAATATTGTTGTTTTCGGTCATCAAAAGTGCATACCTAATAGTCCTTGCTTGGTATAAGTTATCTTTTTCCAATGTTTCCCTCATCATCTCAGAATATTTCGAAACATCTTCAGGAAACTTTTTCCAAATATACATGGGTTCTAAAGCCTCAATGAAATTATGGTCTAAATCTTTTAAACTAAAAATAAAATCAAGAGAATTGATATCTAAGCTATCTAAATACTTGGTGTGAAGGTCGTTGGTAAAATTCAGTATACGGTACTTATCTTCGGCAATGTAATCGATAATATCAATTAATTTTTTATCATGGTCTTTTAAGCTATTAAAAAAAGTACTTAATAATTTTTTATTTGAATACTCAATATCCTTGGATTCACTTAACCCACATGAAATAGCTGATAAAATTGAAATTATATAAACTATATATTTAAAGTATTTCATTTAAATTTAAGTTTAAATAGGATTGGATTATCTACATTTATTTTTTCAGAATTTAGTTCCCTCATCAATTTCTCAGAAATATCATTTTTAATTTCACCATTCGGAATTTCAATACTACTATGTGGGTAACTAATATATCCAACAAATGTATTATTATAAGTATCCATTATAAAAGGTGCATATCCTTCAAATGTTACATTGTTTTTTATTTCTGATGGATCTATTGACCAACCTTCCTTCTTTCTCTTATCATATAAGAAAGCTATATTTTGATTTTTGTGCATATAAGTAAAATAAATATGTGATTCATTTTCTACATACACCTTTAAATACCCCATATAATCCCCCATATTCTTTTTTAGTTCAGATATACTACTATTATTTCGATGGTATAAGTTATTTAAAACTTCATCTGTGAGGGGTTTTTCAAAATTAATAATTCTAAAAGGGGTTAATTTATTATTTTGAATTTGAAAAATAGTATCGTTTAAAGTCATATGAAAAAGTAAATTGTCATTTTGTGGATGAAATGAAATTAGTGGGTTTATTTCATTTCTAATACCTTTATCCATGTTTTTGCTTAACACATTAGTTTCATTATCTGTAATAAAAATTTCTTTTTCATCCCCACCACACTTAAAAACATAGCCATCTGAGGTTTTTTTAAATCTAACTGCTGGAAACCCAATACTTTTTGAACCTATATATTTCCCATTGTTTTCTTTATATGAATATATAAAATTAGCTACTAACAATTCAATAGTATCGTTATTTACCAAAAGGTCATATGGGTACATGTATTCACCAGGACCATCTCCTTCCTTACCAAGGTCATATAAATACTTCCCATTATTTTCAAATACAAGAACGCGAGGGTTGAAAAATCTTTGCAAGATGTAAATTTTATTATTATGGAATAAAATCTTATCAATTTGCGTAATGATAGCATCAGGATTTTCATCAAGTTTAATGAACTCTATATCCGATATTAATTCTGAATAATTAATATTATCCAAAATGTCGTCTTTTACTTTTATAACCAACTCATTTTCTGGAACCTCTTTTACATTACAACAAGAAAGTATAAAAAAAATAAATGCTAGTACATAATTATAATTATTCATCATACCATTTTTTTTAAAAAAGATATATAAAAATATTAATGTTTTAACTTGATAAATATTATTACTCTAAATAATAGCTATTGGCTGAAAAAAAATAGTTCCAGCCAATAACAAATCAAAATCAATCTCCACCACACTCGGTTGATTCTCCACAATTACAATTTATCCCCCCTCCATTTTCATGACATATTACTCTATCTCCAGTTCCCCACCTTGGGCAATCTAAAATTTCCGTAGTGCAACTTTCTCCACCTCCACCTCCTTCAAGTTCTTGACTTACAGCGAAGTTAGCACCAAACAAAGACGCTACTAACAACATTAAAACCATTGGTAATACTTTTAAATACTTTTTCATAATTCAAGTAATTTAAATTTTAAAATTGATTAAACACAATCCTCCAACACCACTAAAAACTTGAAACGAAAATCTATCTGAAATGAAAACACTTAGGTGAGTCCAAGTCAATATTTTCCACTTTGTAGGTTTGGTCAAAAGCTGCTTTCGCTAGCACTAACAACTTTCCAGCCATACCATTTTTCAATAGTATTTTTGAATTGATGTTGTAAATCAAAAAAAAAAAAAATGTAAAAGCAAAATAAATTACATAAATTATTTAGTATTTAGTTTGATGTTACTACATCTAAAAAAGAGATATTAAAATCTAAAATAGGTTTATAGTCATGAAAAAGCATAACTGATTCAAATAATTATATTTTTAATAGATTGAATATCTTGCTGAAAATTACATCATATTTTATGAGATTTTGTTACTTATTTGAAACTAAAAACAAAAGAACAATTATTTGAGACAAAAAAACCTCCGGAAATAACTCCCAGAGGTTCAAATATTTTTAAGTTTTTTTTAATCTTAAACGTAATTATTCAACATCACTGGCATTACCAATAGCAAGATGTCTTCATTCTCATCCATATCAGATGGGAATA
This sequence comes from Marivirga sp., assembly GCF_051117495.1. NCBI lineage: Bacteria > Pseudomonadati > Bacteroidota > Cytophagia > Cytophagales > Marivirgaceae > Marivirga > Marivirga sp. The sequence continues at coordinate 144,988 of NZ_JBNPEF010000033.1, forward strand.
ATAATCCTGCTTTGTTTGGCGCTGACATATCGATACTTACTTCTTTGCTATCCAGGTTATTTAACATCTCTATTAAAAACTTAGCATTGAAGCCGATTTCAATATCATCTCCTTGATGCTCGCAAGCCATGATTTCATTGGCCTCATTGGAGAAATCCAAATCCTCAGCAAAGATTTGCAATTCACTTCCGTTGATTTTCAAACGAACTTGATGGGTTGTTTTATTGGCATAAATGCTGATCCTTCTCAAAGAAGCCATAAACTCCTGTCGATTGATAGTCAATTTAATGTTGTTTTCAGCAGGAATTACATTTTCGTAATCAGGGAAACGCTCATCTACCAATCGGCAAATCAATTTGATATTGTTGAATTTGAAATAAGCATTAGACATATTGAATTCCACTGCCACGTTCACATTCTCTGCAGGCAAGCTGTTTTTCAATAATGATAAAGCTTTTCTAGGGATAATGATGCCCGTTCCTGAATCAGAAGCTACATCTACCCTTCTGTAACGAATCAAACGGTTACCATCTGTTGCTACAAAAGTGGTATTGGTTTCATCAAACTTCACATAAACACCACCCATAGCAGGACGCAATTCGTCATTGCTGGTAGCGTAAATGGTATGATTAATAGCAGTGGCTAAAACATCTGCTGAAATATCTACCGTATCAGGATTTTCAACTTCCTGTACTTTAGGGAAATCGGTTGCATTCTCCCCAGCTAACTTATAACGACCATTATCAGAGCTAATTTCGATGCTGTAAGTTTCCTCGTCTATCGAGAAAGTCACAGGCTGCTCTGGAAGGTTTTTCAAAGTATCCATCAAAATCCTAGCTGGAACGGCTATGCTTCCGTTTTCAGATGATTCCACATCAATCTCGGTAATCATGGAAGTTTGCAAATCCGAAGCTGTGATAGTCAATAGACCATCTTGAATCTCAAATAAGAAATTCTCTAAAATAGGCACCATGGGATTGGTTGAAATCACCCCATTGATGGATGAAATTTGCTTTAATAATGCAGATGAGGATACTAAAAATTTCATAGTTTTTTATTTAGGGCTCGCTTTTAAAATCATTCAAAAGCTTAGCTATAAACTTCTTGATTTTGTATTACCAACAAAGTTAAAAATTAATTTGCAAATCTATACTTTATAGTGCATTAAGCAATAAAAAATTCTTAAATGGGAGGGAAAAGTGGAAGTATGGGTGTTGGAAGTAGGAAGTTTGATGATGAAAATTTCCGTGGACTGATATTAATAACAGTAATATGGTTAAAATATGATGGGAACAAGTTGAAATTAGGTTGGCGAGTTGGCAGGTTGTCTGGTTTGCAAGTTATGAATTAACGTATGTGATGATCCAGACACTGGTCTTAGCGTCTCGCTAAGATTCATGAAACAATTCCCATTTTGCATTGGAAAATAATTTGACATTGCATTAAAATGAAATCCTTAAATCATAATATGCTGGTGCTGGTCTTAGCGTCTCGCTAAGACTCTCGCCCCAAAACTGGCTATACCCTACAACCCATTCCCTGGGTACTAGCCAAACCAATGAATCTTAGCGAGACGCTAAGACTAGGGAAGTAAATTAATCTAGATAAAAAATCTCGAGTAATCCTTTTCTTCCTTCATAATCTCGGGCACTACTATATAACCAATCCGAAGGAGTTTTAACAAACCCAGCCTTGACGGGATTATTATGAATATAATCAAGCCTTTGTTCTATTAACTCATTAGAAGTAAGCTCAATAGGATGATTGTGCTGTTGCCAAAATTGAAAATCCTTATTGTTTGACTTCTTTTTCCCTGCCCTTTGCATCATCCATATCATCCAATGCTTTCTACTTTCAAGGGGATTATTTTCCATATATTTTCTTATATGCCGGGAAGTATAACTTTTCATATCTCTGATGATATCTTCCAAATTGAATTTGCCCTCACTACCAATTATCATGTGAGCATGATTTGTCATTATACACCAAGCTCCGACATTTAAACCTTTTTCATTTTGACAGTGCCGGATGGATTCCAATAATATATTTCGGTACTCAATTCTTGTAAAGACATCAAGCCAGTAAACGACTGTAAAAGTCACAAAGTAAAAGCTTTCTTGATTGCGTATAGCATATTTTCTTCCCATGAAAACTAATTTAATAAAACATCAATTTTTAAAAAAAATAAATCCATTACTAATTAATATGTCAATACTATGACTGGTCTTTGCGTCTCGCTAAGATTTATGAAACAATTTCCATTTTGCATTGGGAGATAATTTGACATTGCATTTATATGAAATGCTTAAATTATTTTAATGTGCCTTGAGGGTCTTAGCGAGACGCTAAGACTAGGGGTGCAATAAAATTGAAATATTATGGAGATGAAATTAAATTTATAAGGGTAATTTGGACTTGCAACAAAAAACTGGACAAATAATTAAGCGCATTTTGAATAATTATTTTCATTAAATTGTTCAGGTGATAAATATCCTAAATAGCTGTGTTTTCTTCTTCTGTTATACCATATTTCGA